>RFVA01000208.1 GCA_009922685.1 Gammaproteobacteria bacterium
CCGTTGATAAAACCCCAGGCCAACTGGATCGTCGAAAATCGACCGTGATGTCCTTGCTAAATCTAAACAGAGAAAACGGGCTCATTGAGATTTTGGTGATCGGTTCCTCTGGGGTTTGATATGAGCCAATCGCTAGAACCCAACCCTCCCTTTGGGA
Organism: Gammaproteobacteria bacterium; assembly: GCA_009922685.1. GTDB lineage: Bacteria > Pseudomonadota > Gammaproteobacteria > Methylococcales > Methylococcaceae > UBA6136. The sequence continues at coordinate 158 of RFVA01000208.1, forward strand.
TGAATCTTTTTGATCCAAGGTCGAACCTTCGGGGAGCAGTCTTAAGGAAGCCTTTTCGGAATCAAGATAATAAAGTGTGCGATAGAGGGCGGAGGGATCATGTCCTACGACCAGAAGATGATCCCGTTCGTTAGGCGATAAATAATCCTTCGCAAAGAGCCCCGCTTGATCATAGGTGTCTTGGTGAAGGCGAGCGCGTTGCTCAAGGGTAATGAAGCCACTAGCGATCATGAGCCAGAGGGGGAGAGCAAGGTAGAAATAGATCTGCCCCCCCTTTTTCTGATCAAACGCCCAGATCAACAACGAGATGATAAGAAGAGAGGCCGAGACCTTGAATGCTAAACCGTTGTACTGCAAGCCTCTGAGCTCTGGGGAGTCGAAATGGCTTGGCGTATAAGGGCTCATGTTGTTGATGGCGGCCCAGATGGCAGCTGCCCCTAATGACAAAGCGAAGCCTAGGCGCCATTTGGCACTCAGTTTATATTGAAGGCTTGAAAGCCCCCCCGCCGCAATGATGAAGAACATGGGCAGAAAAAAATTGTAGTAACGCATGTGAAGCCGCGTGACGGATTCAAAGCCCGTTCCCGCAACGGATGCCGTAAAAACTGCGACGACACCGATCAAATTGAAAAGAACGATGACGGAAAAGAGGCTCACTTTCCATGAGGCGTCTCGATCCTTGGTGATGAAGGTTGCCCTCAATGCCCTAGCGATGGCCAGAGAGAGGGGCAACCCAATCAGTAACGAAAGAACCAGCGCATGACCCTCAATGGATACCACAGCGTTTTGGAAGATCTCAAAAGCCTGTGTTTTTTGTTGGGTTGAGTTGGCTACTGAACCATACGTGGTCCCAAAGAGACTCAGGCCCGCCTTCCCCGCCGCCCAATAACCGATGATGAACTTCGTCGAAAGGGTTCCTGTGAAAAACGTGAAGATGTGAGTGAGAGCATCAATCGTTGCTTTTAAGGTTCTTTCTCGAATTAAAAAGACCAGAAAATAGAGAGTAAGACCTGGGAGCAGCAACAAGGCATGAGGCTTAATGAGGGCCGAAAGTCCAAGGATGGCTCCTGCGATCAGCCAGTTCCCTCTAGTGCTGTCAAACTCTAATTTTAAGATAGACCAAGCAGCGGCCCAAAAGGCAAAGAAATAAAAGCTCTCCGGGGTGAAATAGGCGGTGTAACTATTGATGGGGCCTATGAGGGCAAAAAAAGTGGCCACCAGCGCCAAGTTTTTTGTGGTGACACCCCTCGCGATGGAGTAGATAAAAGGGGCTGCACCAAAGAAAAAAATCGCATTAAGGACTCTCGCGCACTCGAGATGCCCATCGCCACAAACATTCGTGGCCCCATAAATGACGTAGTACAAATAATCGGGGATGTTGGCTTGGCTTGAAGGGATGATGCGGGCCGAGAGGTTATAGAGATATTCATCCGCCATGATGCTGGGGTATAGGCCGATGTTTCTGAGGACGACAAACAAAAAAAGCGCCGAAAACAAACCGCCGACGATCTTTAATTCTCTTTGCTCCCCGTGATTCATGGCCAGCGTCCTTTAAGGCTCGATGTCTTTACGTTCAAAGATGATGAAGAGGGTGTCCTTCGGAAGGACATTGATGAGGGGCGTCAGAATCAGTAACACCACCCAGAGGCCATAGTTGACAAATTGTGGCCATGA
>RFVA01000209.1 GCA_009922685.1 Gammaproteobacteria bacterium
TTTGAGGATATCCTCAAAACAGAACCGAGGGTCTTGGCCTGGGCCCCCTATGTCGAAGGGCAGGCCATGATCAATTCAGATCGAAGAGTAAGTGGTACCCTCCTTCGCGGCATCTTGCCGGAGTATGAGCCGAGGGTCTCCGAAGTGGCGACGCACCTCGTGTCAGGCCAGCTGGAGGCCCTTCGGGCGGGTGAGTTCGGCATCATTCTCGGTCAGGAGCTCGCCGAGCACCTGGGGGTCATTGAAGGCGATAAGATCACCGTGATTACGCCACAGGTGACAGCAACGCCAGCGGGAATCCTTCCAAGACTGAAGCGTTTCACCGTCGTCGGAGTCTTCCATGTCGGAATGTTCGAATATGACCGCAATATGGCTCTCATTAATCTCGAAGATGCCAAGCGGCTGTTTAGCCTTGAGGATGCCATCTCAGGATTGAGACTCAAAGTCGATGATGTCTTTTTTGCCCGCGAGATTGCGCGCGATATTGGACCAAGACTCCCAGAAACCGCCTATGTCACCGACTGGACTAAAGCGCACAGCAATTTCTTCAAGGCCATTCAGACAGAAAAACGGGTCATGTTCATCATCTTGCTGCTGATCGTTGCGGTGGCTGCATTCAATATCGTCTCCACCCTGGTGATGGTTGTCACCGACAAACGCGCAGATATTGCGATTTTAAGAACACAAGGGATGACCCCGAGCCAGGTGATGGCGATCTTTATCGTTCTCGGTACGATCATTGGGCTCTCGGGGACGGTCATTGGTGGGATCGGTGGGGTTCTTTTAGCGCTCAACGTCGAAACAGTCGTTCCGGCCATCGAACGGTTGTTCGGGGTCCACTTCCTCTCGGCCGATGTCTACTACATCAGCGAACTGCCCTCACTTTTAATCTGGCGCGATGTCATCAACATTACCGGCGTCGCCTTCGTCCTGTCGATCCTTGCAACTCTCTACCCCGCTTGGCAGGCTTCGAGAATCCGCCCCGCAGAGGAGCTCCGTTATGAGTGACGTCGTTATCTCCTGTGAAGGACTCTCAAAACGTTTCAATCAGGGTGACCTTGATGTCCGGGTCCTTGAAAACGTCTCACTCAGCATTGGAGAAGGCGAGCGAGTGGCCATCATGGGAACCTCAGGATCCGGCAAGAGCACACTGCTTCATTTGTTAGGGGGGCTCGATGCGCCAAGCGCTGGGGAAGTAACGATCCTTGGGCAGACATTGTCACGGCTTTCAGAACGAGAGATTTCAGGACTTCGAAATCGATCGCTCGGCTTCATTTACCAGTTTCACCACCTGCTAGGCGAATTTACGCTGCTTGAGAACGTCGCTATACCGCTCCTGATAGGCAGCGTGGGCATTGATGAGGCCACAGAAAGAGCCCATACGCTCCTTGAGCAAGTGGGTCTTAAGAATCGCGTCAAACACAAACCGGGTGAACTATCCGGCGGGGAACGTCAGCGCGCCGCGATTGCAAGAGCCTTGGTCACGAGACCCCGCTGCGTCTTAGCGGATGAACCCACCGGCAATCTCGATCGAAAGACCGCAGACACTGTCTACCAGCTGATGCTGGAATTGAACGAGGCTTATCGCGTGAGCTTTCTGGTAGTCACGCATGACGCTAATTTAGCGAAAAGGATGGACTTTCAATGGCGCCTTGAAGACGGACAACTTCATCAAGAGTAAGGCTAAAAATCACCTTAAACGATTTTACAATCGCCCATAAAAAAGCCCCGCTGCGTGCTGCATTGGGGCTTTTTACTGATTGGAGCCTGGCAGTTCCCTACTTTCGCACAGGTAATCTGCACTATCATCGGCGCTAAGCGGTTTCACTTC
>RFVA01000210.1 GCA_009922685.1 Gammaproteobacteria bacterium
CAATGGTATATATTTAAATGCAGGTGTAAACTATTCGGCTTCGGTATGGTACCAGTCTGATTTTACAGGTGCTACCAATTGGTCAGATCTATCGGTAATGGTAGGTACAGCACAAACCATTGCATCGCAATCGTTAATTGCATCCACCAACGGTCCTGCAGTAAGCCCTATATATAAATCGCTTTCAGGAACCTTTAGCGTTTCTACATCAGGATTTTACAATGTAGCAGTAAAAGCTATTGGTAACAGTGGTGCTGCAACGTATTTATCAATTGATGATTTACGTATTGAAATTCCATGTAATGATCCTGTAAATGCGCCGGCATTAGTGGTAGGTGCAGGAGCCTCAACCAACGTATGCCAGGGAGCACAGGTTAACCTGGTAGCATCAGGAGCCAATACATACTCGTGGAATACCGGAGGCACAACCGCAGCGATTGTTGTAACGCCGAATATTGCAGGTTTAATCAATTACAATGTAATTGGTACTAATACACTGTCGGGCTGTGCACAAAATGTAAACATTACCTTAAATGTTAAGCCTGCTCCAATTATTAATGCATTTTGTATACCGGCCAATGTGTGTCCTGGTAAGTCTGCAAATTTACAGGCATCAGGAAATGGTGTTGCGGCCTACTTATGGAATACCGGTGCAAGTGGAGCTATATTAGCGGTAACACCAAGTGCATCTGCAGTATATACAGTACAGGGTACTTCATCCAACGGATGTTTGGGCTCACAAACGGTAGCGGTAAATGTAAACCCAACGCCCACCATAACCGGATCGGCATCACGTAACCAAATGTGTTTAAACGAGAGCGTAAGCTTAAGTGCAACCGGAGGTGTGAGCTATATTTGGAGTTCTAATAACTCGGCCTTGGTATTACAGGGATCACCTGCAAATGCAGTAGCAGCAGTAACTGGTCCGGCATCGTATACGGTAACCGGAACAGATGCTAACGGATGTACAGGTACGGCAATTGTAAATGTAAACGTAGAAGCGTGTACAGGAATAAAAGCTATGGAATTAGGTCAGGGATTACAAGTATATCCTAACCCAACCAGTGGTGTATTTGCATTACGTTCGCAAGCAAAAGTATTTACAGCGCCTATGGGTAGGTGCTCTTTTTAATAAAACACATTGGTTATGAAAATGAAATTAAAAACCTTTTTAAGCCTTAAAGTTTTAGCAGTAATGCTGGGACTTATAGGATACAATAGCCTATACGGGCAATGTACCACAGGCTCAAGCTCGGGAACCATTACACCGTTAATTACGTGGCAAACCCAAGCTGTTACGGCAGGTTCGCCCTATTATTTAGATTTTATGGCATCTGCAGGGGTTACCTATACCTTTACATATTGTCAGGGTGGTGCTTCGGGTTCAGGAGATCCGTATTTAACTGTAGCTAATTCTGTACCTACGGGTTTGGCATTTAACGATGATTACTGTGGTTTGCTTTCTGAAATTATTTGGACATGTAATACAGCAGGTGCACATCGTATTTATTTAAGTGGTTGTTGCCCTTGTTCAAATGCGCCAGGAGGTACAATGGCTTACCGTGCCAGTGCAAACCCTGTTGTAGCCACGCCATGCGCGGGTACACCGAGTTTAAACACCATTTTACCGGCCAGTTTTACAACATGTCCAAGTTATACAAATCCTGCCATGAATTTGGTTACTAATTATTCATTAAGCGGATTAACGGTAACCTGGCAATCGTCCACCGTTTCATTGGTTGGACCATGGAGTACATTAAGCGGTCCAACGGTATACGATTACAATAACTTAGGAGCAAATGCTTATAACACGCCTACGGTAGGCGTAAC
>RFVA01000022.1 GCA_009922685.1 Gammaproteobacteria bacterium
CTTCATGTAAGGCCTTGAGGTGCCGGGTTCGCCCGGCACCTGATGGTAAGGGATTTGAGGGCTCCTCACCGAAAGGTGGGGGGCCCTTTTTAATGGGCGTATGGTCTGGCGCGGGGTTAGAAGTCGTCCTCTCTTAGAGGATGCTTTCTGCCTGTAAATCCGCGTGATAGGAGGAGCGCACCATGGGGGCGCTCGCGACGGATGAGAATCCGAGAGACAGGGCTTTAAGTTCTAACGCTTTAAATTCATCGGGTGAAGCGTAACGGACAACAGCCAGATGATCGCGACTCGGCTGAAGGTACTGGCCAATGGTCAGCATGTCACAACCTGCCGCTCTTAAATCTTGAAGTACCTCGATAATCTCATCAAGAGATTCGCCAAGACCTAGCATGAGGCCCGATTTGGTGGGAACCTTCGGGTGCTGTTGTTTAAAGGCCTTGAGCAAGGCCAGAGAAGAAAGATAATCCGCGCCGGGTCTCACCGCTTTGTAGAGCCTTGGAACGGTCTCGAGATTATGGTTGAAAACATCCGGAGGGCAAGCGGATAGGCGCTCAATGGCCACCGCTTGGCGCCCCCTGAAGTCTGGGGTTAGGATCTCAATGCGCGTTTCATGTGAAACTACTCTGATGCGGTCGATGCAGTCGACAAAATGTGCAGCCCCGCCATCTGGAAGGTCATCCCGATCGACCGAAGTGATGACGACATAACGAAGTCCCAGCGCCTGGATGGTCTTCGCAAGATGCGCAGGCTCTAAGGGATCTGGGGGCTTTGGTTTGCCATGAGCGACATCACAGAAGGGGCAGCGCCGGGTGCATACATCCCCCAAAATCATGAAAGTGGCCGTCCCTTTGGAGAAGCACTCAGAGAGGTTTGGGCAAGATGCTTCTTCGCAGACGCTATGAAGTTGATTTTCCCTGAGGATTCGTTTGATGTTTTGTACCGGCCCGCTATGGCCAATGCGTGTCCTGATCCAGGCGGGCTTGTTAATTAATGGCGCAGAGTTATCGACCTTGATGGGAATTCGGCTAAGTTTGTCGGCGTTCCGTTGATGGGTATTCGGTTTCTTTCTTGAGGGCGCCTCAAGATCATTGGTGTCGTTCATATCGATATCAGCCACGTTGAAGGTGATGATTGGAGGGCAATCCAAGCCGCTGGTTCAACAAAAGACTGAGACAAGAAGTCAGCGCTTCAGGGTGTGTATGAATGCCCAGCTCTTGGAGTGAGGTCATCGAGAGGCCTTCGTAGCCGCAGGGATTGATCAAGTCAAAATGGCGAAGGTCGGCGTTTACATTGAGGCCGATGCCGTGATAAGCGCAACCGCGACTGACTTTCAACCCAACCGAGGCGAGCTTTTTTTGATCGACGTAAACACCAGGGGCCCCCTCGCGAGTGGTCGCCTTGATGCCGAACTGCGCCATGAGATCGATGATCATGAGCTCCAGTGTTTGAATCATTTGCTTGATGCCGAGGTTGTGGCGGCGAAGATCCAAAAGAGTGTAGATCATCAATTGCCCCGGGCCGTGCCAGGTGATTTGACCGCCACGGTCGGATCGAATCACAGGATCCATTGAATGCCCTAGGAGGTGGCGTACATCGCCATTTAAGCCAAGAGTATAGACCGAGGCGTGCTCAAGGAACCAAAGGTAGTCGTTCGACTGTGCGTCGCGGTGGCGGGTGTAGTCGCGCATAGCCTCAAGCACTTCGGCGTAATCACAGAATCCAAGCCATTGAGGAATGGGGGCATTCAATGGGGGGTATCAAGAAAGAATTTGGCGAGCCCTAGAAAAATAAAGAAGCCCATGCCGTCAGTCATCGCCGTCAGGAGGACGCTGGTGCCGATGGCAGGATCAAGTCCCATGCGGTGGCGGACCAGCGGTATGGTGAGGCCCATGATGGCGGCGACCACGAGATTGAGGAGGGTTGCGCCGGCCATGACCATCCCGAGGCCCGCGCTGGAATAAAGGAGGTAAGCCATGACCCCGAGCACCCCCCCCCAAACGATCCCGTTCAGAAGGCCGATGACGATTTCCTTGATGATGAGGCGTGCGGTATTGGTTGAATTGATGATCCCAAGCGCGAGGGACCGAACGATCAGGATGCTGGTCTGGTTCCCGGTGTTACCGCCAATGCCGGCAACAATCGGCATCAAGGAGGCCAGGGCGACAATCTTCACAATGACATCATCGAACAGCTCAATCACCCTCGTTGATACAAACGCGGTGATGAGGTTGATGGCGAGCCAGAGCCAGCGATTGCTGGCACTCTTCCAGACGCTGGAGAAGAGATCTTCATCATCTCTGAGGCCAGCTTCAGAGAGGCGTTCCTCGTCGGATTTTTTTCGAATGATATCAACGATCACATCGATGCCCAGACGTCCCTGGAGGTGATTCTGCTCATCGACGACGGGCGCTGAAAGAAGGTCATAACGCTCGAAGGCCCGGGCGGCCTCCTCGACATCATCGTTGACGCGAAAAAACACAATATCGCGGGCCATGACCGAAGCCACCGACTGCTCCGCATTATTGGTCACCAGTCGCTTGAGGGAGAGAACCCCCTGAAGAACATTGTATTCGTCAACCACAAACAGCTTGTCGGTATGTTCCGGCAATTCACCCCGCTGACGGAGGTAGCGAAGGACGACGCCAAGGGAGGTGTCGGCGCGGATGGTGACCATGCCGAAATCCATGTGCGCCGCGACGCTGTCAGCGTCATACGCGAGGACAGATTGGAGGCGCTGGCGATTCTGATCGTTAAGGGTCTGCAGCAGCTCCTCCATGACTTCTTCTGGAAGATCGGGAGCAAGGTCCGCTATCTCGTCAGTATCTAGTTGCTCAGTCGCCGACAATAATTCGTTATTGTCCATGCACGAGATCAGTGTCTCGCGCACCGCGTCGGACACATCGAGGAGAATTTGCCCGTCGAGATCTGATTCGACGAACTCCCAGAGGGAGAGCCTTTGATCAACCGGGAGTGACTCCAGAAGATAGGCGATATCGGCGGAGTGAAGGCCCTTGAGGATCGTCTTTAAGGCGACCTGATGGCGCTTGTACATCAGCGTTTCAACCAGCTCATGCTGGGGCATCGCCTGTTGCTTGACGATCGTCTCCTCGAGCTTCTGTTTGTTGAGAAGCTCAATAACCTCCTTTAGGAGGTGCCTCAGGTGCTCTTCAGGGGACTGCGTATTGATGTCGGGTGAAGGCATATAAGGGGGTCTATGTCAGTGATTATCGTCAGGGGGGCATTTATAGAGCCATTATGACATCCGGGGATGCGGTTAGATCGTGATAAATCGCATCAAGTTGGCTTTTGCTGGTGGCCATGATGGTAACCGTCACGGCATCATACTTTCCGCCTTGGCTCTTTCGTCGGGTCACCTGATCGACGGTGGTCTCAGGGGCGTGTCGCTGGACAATCTCGAGCACCAGGCGTTCGAAGCGCTCATCCGCGGCACCAAAGGCTTTGATCGGAAATTCCGAGGGGAATGGGATGAGGGTTTCATTGGGCTGAGAGGTCATGCCAGATCCGATTTTAATGGCTATCGATTCGGGAGAGTCCTGTGCAAGCGCTGAGGGCTCTTGGTTTAAAGCGATGTCCCAGCCTCACGCAGGACCGATTTGTAATCCTGATAGGCCTTCAGGACCTTCTGCCACACGGGGCCCGGCTGTCCGCCGTGAATAGGGCGTCCATCCAACTCGATGACCGCCAGTATTTCCCGGGTCGAGCTGGTGATCCAGAATTCATCGGCTGATGAGAGCTCTTCTACTCGAATATCACGCTGCTCGGTTGGAAATCCTGCAGCGGCCGCCAGTTCAAGCACGAGATCCCGAGTGATCCCCGGAAGGATCGAAGGGCCCTTGGGTGGGGTGATGACCCGGCCGTCCTTCACAAGAAAGATGTTGCTGGCAGATCCTTCGAGGGCCAGTCCGTCACGAACCAGAATAGCCTCGGCCGCGCCTTCATCAAGGGCATCCTGACGCAGGAGGACATTCGCTAGAAGGGTGATGGCCTTGATGTTGCAGCGGTCCCATCGAGTATCTTTTACCGTGACGGCTTTGATGCCAGCCAAGGGAATAGGGCTGATGGCGGTACACATCGCAAAGACGGTGGGTTGCAATTGGCTGGGAATGGCATGGTCCCGTTTGAGATCGGCCCCGCGGGTGACCTGCAGATAAATCTGCTGGTCATGATTCCCGTTAATCAAGCGATTGAAAATGGTCGACCATTCGCTGTCTGGGTAGGGTGATCGCATGCGAATGCCGGCGAGGCTCTGGTCCAATCGCCGAAGATGCTCTTCGAGCCTCAGGGGCTTGCCGCCGTAGACCGGGATGACTTCATAAACGCCGTCACCAAACAAAAAGCCACGATCAAGGACCGGGATTCGGGCTTTAGAGAGGGGGAGAAACTCCCCGTTGAGATAGATGGTGGGATCCTGATCGCTCATGGGGGTCTTATTGCTTATTTTTTGATCATCATGGCTATTTCGTCGAACAGCCGCTTAAAGAGTCCTCCGCGCTCAATGGTTTCAAGGGCGACCAGATTCTGCTGGGCCATCACCTCACCATTTCGGGTGACCTTCACCTCTCCTAGCTTGTCCCCGGCTTGAATGGGGGCCGTGCTGTTGTTATCGACTTCCATGCTGGCCTTGAGGGTGTCGTACTGGCCTCTTGGGAAAGTCACGCTGAAGTCACGCTGGACTCCGAGCGGCACCTCTGATTCTGAGCCTTTCCAGACATGGGCCTCCGCCAGTTTGGTGTGGGCCTTAAAGAGGGCTCGGGTTTCATAAAACCTAAAGCCATAGCTTAAGAGCTCCGCGTTGGTGGAGGCTCTGGCGCTGTCGCTTTTAGCGCCCATGACCACGGAGATCAGGCGCATGTCGTTGCGGAGCGCAGAGGCCACCAGACAGTACCCGGCGCCATCGGTATGGCCGGTTTTGACGCCATCCACGGTGGGATCGATCCATAGGAGGCGATTGCGATTAGGCTGCTTGATGTTGTTATAACTAAACTCTTTAAGGGAGTGCCATTGATAGTACTCAGGAAACTCCTTGATCAGGGCGCGGGTCAACAGGGCCATATCCCGGGCGCTGGCGAAATGGTTAGGCTTTGGGAGCCCCATGCTGTTCTCAAAGTGGGTGTTGGTCATGCCGATTTGAGCGGCCGTCTGGTTCATGCGGTCGGCAAAAGCCGACTCAGAGCCGGCGATACGCTCAGCGAGCGCGATACTGGCGTCATTTCCAGATTGAATGATCATGCCTTTAAGGAGGTTCTCAACGGCAATGGCTGACCCGCCTTCGGCGAACATTCGAGATCCCTCGGCCTTGGAGGCTTCCGGGCTGATGGTGACCATATCATCCAGGTGGAGGGCGCCTCGGGCGAGCTCCTGAAACGTGATGTAGGCGGTCATGATCTTGGTGAGGCTGGCTGGCTCCAGCCGATCATCAGCATGCTGCTCGGCAATCACGGCGGAACTTTCAGCATCGATTAGGATATAGGCCTTCGCGTCGATGGTGGGCGGCGGTGGCGGTGTGAGCGGTGGCGGCGCCCCCTCGGCCCGGAGAGTGGCCGGGAGCAGCAGGAGAGCAAGGTAGGCAAAAAGGTGAAGGCGATTCATCACGGCTGGGGCCCCTGATTTGAGGTCGATGAGATGGTTTGATTGTAGCATGTGCCTTTGGACTCCGGCCCTGTCATTCTTCCACCGAATCCCTTACTTCAGAAAGGGAAAAGGAAGAAATGGGCCGGATAAAGTTCAAGGTTGCCTTCTGCTGTTCTTGGGTGCGCTGACTTAAAGCCACCAGAATCGATGAGCATCCATGCACTTCTTCGATGCGAGAAAGTTTAGCCTTGGGTTGGGATGGTGTAATGTAACGGCTTTTGTTCGGTATCAGTTATAGCGGTATGTGGGATGTTTGTGTCCGAGGCGTTTGATGTCATTGTGGTGGGGGGTGGTCATGCCGGAACGGAGGCTGCCCTGGCCTCGGCGCGTCTAGGCGCCAATACCCTGTTGTTGACTCAGAACATGGAAACCTTGGGTCAGATGAGTTGTAATCCGGCTATTGGCGGTATTGGCAAGGGACACCTGGTCAAGGAGATTGATGCGCTTGGCGGTTTGATAGCGTGTGCAGCGGACCAAGCCGGGATTCATTTTCGTGTATTGAATGCCAGTAAGGGCCCGGCGGTCAGGGCGACGCGTGCGCAGGCCGACCGCGCTCTTTATCGGAAGGTGGTCAGGAAGGCCTTAGAGCATCAGCCGCATCTCAAAATCGTTCAGCAATCGGTTGCAGATCTCCTCCTAGAGGGACATCAGGTCGCTGGTGTGGTGACCGAGATCGGGCTGAGATTCATGGCGCCTACCGTGGTGTTGACGGTCGGTACCTTCCTCGGTGGACGTATTCATGTTGGCCTTGAGCAGTCGGCCGGCGGCCGACTCGGGGATCCTCCATCCAACGCCCTATCCTCACGCCTTCGCGATATGGATCTCAGGGTGGGTCGTCTAAAGACGGGCACGCCGCCGAGGCTCGATAGTCGTTCCTTGGACTTCAAGGCCATGGTGGAGCAGCCGGGGGATACACCGGTTCCTGTGTTTTCCTTCTTGGGAACCCGAGAACAACACCCCCGCCAAATATCCTGTTTCATTACCAGGACCAATGAGCGGACGCACGAGATTATCCGGGAGGGGCTGGATCGTTCCCCGATGTTCACCGGAGTGATTGAGGGAACGGGACCCCGTTACTGCCCTTCCGTTGAGGACAAGGTGGTTCGCTTTTCCGGCAAGGACTCCCACCAGATTTTTGTCGAGCCGGAGGGGCTTGATGTCACCGAGATATACCCCAACGGGTTCTCGACCAGCTTGCCATTCGATATCCAGTACCGGGCGATTCGCTCGGTTCGGGGGTTTGAGTCGGCGCACATCACGCGGCCAGGCTATGCCATTGAATATGACTACTTTGATCCCCGTGATCTTCGGGCATCGCTCGAATCAAAACGGGTTCCGGGACTTTTTTTTGCGGGTCAGATCAATGGAACGACCGGTTATGAGGAGGCCGCCGCCCAGGGGTTGATCGCCGGTCTTAATGCCGCCTTAAGGGTGCAAGGGAAAGAGGCCTGGTCGCCTGATCGGAGTGAGGCCTATATCGGGGTGATGATCGATGATCTCATCACCCGAGGGACCGCAGAGCCTTACCGGATGTTTACCAGTCGGGCTGAGTATCGGCTGCTGTTGCGGGAAGATAATGCTGATCAGCGGTTGACCCCGATTGGGCGACGCCTGGGTCTTGTGGATGATCGGCGGTGGGCGGCCTTTGAGGCCAAGCAGGCCGCCATTGAGGCCCTTGAGGGTGCGTTCAGAGGGCAGATGGTCAGGCCCGGATCAGAGGTTGCTCAGAGACTGGAGCCGTCCCTCAGTAGTCCATTAGTGCGAGAAGCGACCTTTTTGGAGTTACTTCGCCGCCCGGAGCTTAAGGTCAACACCTTGGTGCCTTATGTGGGGATGGCTCTCGGTGATCTTGATGAGGCGGTAGCCGATCAGGTCGAGGTTCGCGCCAAGTACCATGGCTATATTGAGCGCCAACAGCTAGAGATTGAGCGAATCCACCGCTACGATGACTGGCGTTTGCCGGACCTGATGGATTATGCCAATGTGATTGGTCTTTCCAATGAGGTTCGTGAGAAGCTGAGGTTGCAGCGACCCGAGACGGTGGGTCAGGCCTCCCGTATTCCTGGGGTGACGCCGGCCGCGGTGTCCTTGTTGCTGGTCCATCTTCGAAAGAGGGGGGCGTGAAGATTGTTGGCGGTGGCGATCTGGACCATGTCTTAATGGCGGGGATTGATGGATTGGGTTTGTCGGCCAATGATCGACAGATCACCTCGCTCTTGTCCTTCCTTCAGTTGATGCAGAAATGGGGAAAAACCTACAATCTGACGGCCATTCGTGATCTCCGGGCCGCGGTGGATCTTCATCTGTTGGATAGCCTCGCGGTAAGTCCCTTTCTTAAGGGGCGCGCCATTCTTGATGTCGGGACGGGCGCAGGTCTTCCGGGGGTCCCGCTGGCTATTCTCCACCCCGAGATGCGGTTTGTGCTTTTGGACGCGAGCGCCAAGAAGCTTCGATTTGTCCGCCAAGTGACGATGGAGCTCGGTTTGTGCAATGTCGAGATCGTGGTCGCACGAGTAGAGGATGCGGTTTTTGATCATCGCTTCGATCGGGTCATGGCGCGAGCCTTTGCAAGTCTTTTGGATATCCGTCGCCTCGCGTCACGATTTTTGACGCCTGAGGGGCGGATACTGGCCCTCAAGGGGCGTTTGGCCGAACAGGAAATGGCGGCGGTTCGGGATGGGGTCTTAGGGGTTCATGCCCTCAAGGTTCCTGGTTTGGACGCCGAACGGCATGTGGTTGAACTCAGTGCGGGATTCATTCATGGGTAAGATTGTGGCGGTCGCCAACCAGAAGGGGGGCGTTGGCAAGACCACGACCAGTGTCAACCTCTCCGCTTCTTTAATGACGCTCGGTTACCGGGTTCTTTTGGTGGACCTTGATGCCCAAGGGAATGCGACGATGGGTTGTGGGGTCGATAAACATCAGCTGGGAGATTCGGCCTATGAGGTGCTGACGGGCAAAGCGTTCGTTGGGGATGCCATCGTCAACGTCGACCCGGAGGGTCTTGATCTTTTGCCGGGTAATTCGGACCTCACCGCGGTTCAAGTCGAGCTGATGAGCCGAATTGGTCGGGAGCGGGTGCTTTCAGAGGCTTTAGCGGTCTGTCGGGATGATTATCATTTTGTGGTGATTGACTGTCCGCCGGCCCTCAATATTCTGACGCTTAATGCGCTGGTGGCGGCGGATAGTATTCTGATTCCCATGCAGTGTGAATATTATGCGCTTGAGGGGCTCTCGGACTTGATGGGGACCATGGAGAACGTGAGGGATATGATCAACCCCGATCTCCACGTCGAGGGGTTGTTGAGGACCATGCACGATACGCGAAGCCGATTGGCAGCCGAAGTCTCGTCCCAGCTGCTGCAGCATTTTGGTGGCCAGGTCTTTGATACCATCGTGCCTCGGAATGTTCGTTTGGCGGAAGCCCCGAGTCATGGTCTGTCTATTGTGAAGTACGACCGGGGATCAAAGGGCGCGCAAGCCTATTTGGCCCTCGCCGAAGAGATTATCAGGCGCAACCAGTAATCGGGTTGGATTGTCACCATTACGTATAGAGTCATGTCGGTAAAAAAAAGAGGTTTAGGGCGAGGGCTTGATGCCTTGCTTGGGGCGGGTAAGCTTGAGGAAGGCAGCGAGCGTGATCGCGATCGACTTCGCGTAGTCCCGACGGATCAGTTGCAGCCTAGTATTTTTCAGCCCCGCAAGGAGATGGATCCTTCAAGGCTCCAGGAATTGGCCAATTCGATCAGTGCGCAAGGCGTGGTGCAGCCGGTCATGGTTCGTGAGTTGACCGCCGGGGGCTTTGAAATCATTGCCGGTGAAAGACGCTGGCGAGCCTCACAATTGGCGGGTTTGAGGGACATTCCGGTGATCGTGAGGAAGGTCTCCGATCAGGCGGCGTTGGCCATCGCGCTGATTGAGAATATTCAGCGCGAGGATCTCAATGCATTGGAAGAGGCTGAGGCCTTGCAGCGCCTTCTGGATGAGTATCGCATGACGCATCAGCAATTGGCCGATGCGGTGGGCAAGTCGCGCGCTACGGTGACCAACTTGCTTCGTCTGAATGACCTCGACGCCGACGTGAAGGTGCTGCTCGCTAAGAGCTTGATTGAGATGGGGCATGCCCGCGCTATGCTGGGTCTCCCCGCCCATCAGCAGCAGGTTCTGGCGGCCCGCGTGGTAGAGCGGCAGCTGACCGTTAGAGCTGTCGAGGCGCTGGTTCAGGATATCCGTGAGGGTCGCCTGATTAAGCCAGAGCCTTCAAAGCCCAACGGCAAGGACCCCGATATTCGTCGGCTGGAGGATGATATCTCCGAGCGCCTCGGAGCGGTCGTGACGATTTCCCACGGCGCCAAGGGGAGCGGTCGGGTGGTCATCAAGTATGGCAGTCTTGATGAGCTGGAGGGGGTTTTGGGTTACTTCAAGAAGGACGTCGAGCGTTGATCTTCCCCTGCGGCGCTGATATCATTCGATGGAATTGCTTCACGTAAGGCCTATGGCTTCGAAGCGCCTGTTCCAGGTGGTTCGCTGGGTGCTGATGGCGCAGTTTTGCGCATCGATTTTGACGGCAGGCCTGGTTTGGGTTTTCTGGGGTTCGGTCCTTGGTGGCTCGGTGTTGGTGGGCGGGCTCATTGCGTGGGTGCCCAATTTGGTGTTTTCTCTCCGATTCGGTTTTCGGGACGATCGCCAGACGGCCAAGCAGGTGGCAAGACGCCTTTATCAGGGCGAGTTCCTGAAGCTCTTGTTCACCTCTGGCCTTTTTGCGGCGGCGTTCAATGTTCCGGGGCTTGAGTTCCTGCCGCTCATGGGGGGCTACGTTTGGGTGTTGACGATTTTCTGGTTCGCGCTGTTGGTGCGCGGCCATCATATTTAGTGGGTAAGTAGCATGGCAACTGAGGCGCACGGCGGCGGCGGCGCGACCGGATACATTGTTCACCATCTGACGCCATTGTCAGTCGGGGAAGGTTTTTGGACCTTGCACCTTGATACGCTGTTTTTCTCGGCGGTTTTGGGTGGGGCTTTCCTGCTTGCTTTTAAATATATCGCTGAGCGGGCGACGACGGGTGTGCCCGGCCCCTTTCAGAATTTTGCTGAAATGCTGGTGGAGTTTGTCGATACCCAGGTGAAGGACGCCTTTCATGGTAAAAGTGCGGTCATTGCCCCCTTGTCTTTGAGTATTTTTGTGTGGATCTGGCTGATGAATTTCATGGACCTGATCCCGGTCGACCTGATGCCGCTGATTGGATCTGCGCTTGGGCTTGAATATCTAAGAGTGGTCCCGAGCACTGATCTTAATGCCACCTTTGGCATGTCGATCGCAGTTTTCTTCCTGATCATTTTTTACAGCATCAAGGTCAAGGGGGTCGTCGGGTTCGGCAAAGAGATGTTGCTGAGTCCCTTCGGGAAGTGGATGATCCCCTTCAACCTGTTGTTGAAGGTTGTTGAGGAGGTTGCTCGTCCGGTTTCATTGGCTTTGCGACTCTTTGGCAACATGTATGCGGGTGAGCTGATCTTTATCCTGATTGCCTTGCTGCCCTGGTATATCCAGCCCGTGTTGAGTTTTCCCTGGGCCGTCTTTCATATTTTGATCATCACCTTGCAGGCCTTTATCTTTATGGTGCTGACCATCGTGTATCTCAGTCTTGCCCACGAAGACCACTAATCCTTAATTTACTTTCAATCACAGCTGTCCTCTGGAGGAACAATGGAAATCGCATCAATTGCCAACGTACAGGGTCTCACCGCCATCGCGGTTGGAATTATTCTGGGTGCAGGCGCACTCGGGACCGCTATCGGCTTCGGTATTCTGGGTGGCAAATTCCTCGAGGGTGCGGCGCGCCAGCCGGAACTCGTTCCTTTACTGCAGGTTAAGATGTTTATCGTTGCCGGTCTTTTGGATGCGGTCACGATGATCGGCGTGGGTCTTGCGTTGTTCTTTACCTTTGCCAACCCCTTCCTGTCCGCTCTCAAGGGTTGATCAACCTCTGTCGAGACGGTTTCCTTAGTGGCGAATTGACGATAGAGAGGACAGCGCTGTGAGTATCAATGCAACACTGATCGGCCAGATGATCACGTTTGCGCTTCTGGTGTGGTTCACCATGAAGTACGTGTGGCCGCCCTTGATGCAGGCTCTCGAAGAGCGAAAAAAGAAGATCGCTGAAGGCCTGGCTGCCGCCGAGAAGGGGCAGCATGAGATGGATCTCGCCGAGAAACGCGCTACTGGCCTACTTCGTGAAGCCAAGGATCAGGCAGCTGATATTGTGACCTTGGCCCAGAAGCGTGCGGGAGAGTTGGTTGAAGACTCCAAGCAATCTGCGAAGCAGGAAGGCGAAAGGATCGTGACGGCAGCCCGTTCCGAAATCGAGCGTGAAATTCAAAAGGCCCGTGAAGGGCTGCGTCAGGAGGTCGCTCATTTGGCAGTGGATGCGGCGGAAAAGATTCTGAAGAGCGAGGTGGACCGCACTAAGCATCAGGAGATCATCGCGCAGCTTGATAAGGCCTTGGACAAGAAATCATGAGTGAGCTGGTAACCTTGGCGAGGCCTTACGCCGTCGCGGCATACAAGCGCGCCAGTGAGACGGGCACAGCGGATCAATGGTCGACGCATCTCGCTTTTCTGTCAGCGGTGATGGCGGATCAGAGGATGCAGGCGGCGGCGTCTAATCCAAAGGTGCGTCGCGAAGCTCTGGTCAAGGCGTTTTTGGCTCTGTGCGAAGGTCGGCTGGATTCTGAGGGGCAGAATTTCCTCAGGCTGCTGATCGAAAATAACCGTCTTTCCCTGGTGGGCTCTATCGCCGAACTTTTTGAGCAGTACCGTGCTGAGCATGAGGGTTACATCAACGTCGACGTGGCCACAGCTTATGAGTTGACCCCTGGAGAAAAGACGAAACTGACCAAGACCCTCAACAAGGTGTTGGGGAAGGAAGCGCGGCTCAAGGTGAGTGTCGATAAGAACCTGATTGGCGGTGTTTACATTCGTGCCGGGGATCGAGTGATTGACGCGTCGGTCCGCGGTCAGATCGAACGACTGGCTAAAAGTCTCTGGAATTAAAGCGAGAATAGAATTATGCAGCTGAATCCATCTGAAATCAGTGACCTCATTAAATCTCGGATCGAGAACTTCGATCTCGGAGTGGAGTCGCGCAGCGAGGGAACGATTGTCAGTCTCACCGATGGCATTGTCCGCATCCACGGGCTTTCCGATGTGATGCAGGGTGAAATGGTCGAGTTCCCGGGGAACACGTTCGGTATGGCACTGAATCTGGAGCGTGACTCCGTCGGTGCGGTGGTTTTGGGTGCTTATGAGCATCTGGCGGAAGGCGATTCAGTCAAGTGTACGGGGCGTATTTTGGACGTGCCTGTCGGAGACGGTCTGCTGGGTCGCGTGGTGGACGCCTTGGGGCGCCCCATTGATGGGAAGGGTCCTCTTAATGAGGCCGGCCGTTCACCGATTGAAAAGATTGCCCCGGGTGTCATTGCCCGCCAATCAGTCAGCCAGCCGCTCCAAACGGGATTGAAGGCCATCGATGCCATGATTCCAGTGGGTCGTGGCCAGCGTGAGTTGATCATTGGCGATCGTCAGACCGGTAAGACCGCCATTGCAATCGATACGATCATTAATCAGAAGGACACGGGTGTAAAGTGCATCTATGTTGCGATTGGCCAGAAACAGTCCTCCATCGCTAACGTGGTCCGGAAGCTCGAAGAGCATGGGGCCATGGCGCACACCATCATCGTGGCCGCCTCGGCCTCCGAATCAGCCGCGTTGCAATTCATCGGGCCATACTCCGGCTGCGCCATGGGGGAATTCTTCCGCGATCGTGGTGAAGATGCGCTGATTATTTACGACGACCTCACCAAGCAGGCTTGGGCTTACCGCCAGATCTCCCTCTTGCTTCGTCGCCCGCCAGGCCGTGAAGCGTACCCGGGTGATGTCTTCTATCTCCACTCCCGTCTCTTGGAGCGGGCTTCTAGAATTAATGCGGATGAAGTTGAAAAGCTGACCGGTGGGAAGGTGAAGGGTAAAACCGGCTCACTCACTGCGCTGCCGATCATTGAAACACAGGCAGGCGACGTCTCAGCATTCGTCCCGACGAACGTCATTTCGATTACAGACGGACAAATTTATCTTGAAACCAGTCTGTTCAATGCGGGGGTTCGACCTGCCGTCAACGCGGGCCTCTCGGTGTCCCGCGTGGGCGGTGCAGCACAGACCAAGATCATCAAGAAGCTGGGTGGCGGTATCCGTCTTGACCTGGCTCAGTTCAGAGAGCTTGCGGCGTTCGCGCAGTTTGCCTCAGACCTTGACGAAGCGACCCGTAAGCAGATTGAGCGTGGTCAGCGGGTGACCGAGATCATGAAGCAGGCTCAGTATTCTCCTTTGAGCGTAGCGCAGATGGCGGTCTCCCTGTTTGCGGCCAATGAAGGCTTCTTGGACGATATTGCGGTCGCCAAGGTGCGTGATTTTGAAGACGGCTTGCAAGGCTATATGAAGTCTGAGCATGGCAAGCTGCTTGAAAAAATCAATCAAACCGGAGATTTTGGCGACGATATTCAGACCGCGCTTCGCAATGCGGTGACCCAGTTCAAAGCCACCAATACCTGGTAAACACAGCATGGCCGTTGGAAAAGAAATTCGCCTGAAGATCGCGAGTATCAAAAATACTCAGAAGATCACGCGCGCCATGGAAATGGTGGCCGCTAGCAAAATGCGGAAAACCCAAGACCGCATGCAGGCGACACGGCCCTACTCGCAGCGGATCATCAAGATTATCCAGCATTTAGCGACAGCCAATCCTGAATATCGCCATCCTTATACGATCGCCCGGCCGGTTAAACGTGTCGGTTTGATCTTGATTTCATCGGATCGGGGCCTCTGTGGTGGTTTGAATGCGAACCTTTTTCGCTTAGCCATCCGGCGGATGCGAGAGTGGGACGCTCAGGGGGTCGCCGTGACCATGGCGATTATTGGGTTAAAAGGACAAAGTTTCTTTGGATCCATTGGCGCCCAAGTGATTGCCCAAACAACGCGACTGGGTGATCGCCCGGAGCTTCAGGATATTCTTGGCGTGATCAAGGTTCAGCTGGATGCCTTCGCCGACGGGAGTGTCGATGAGGTGCATCTGTTGTCGAACGATTTCGTCAACACTATGACCCAGAAGCCGACCCTCACCCAGTTATTGCCGATTGCTTCGGCTGATATGGAAGAGGGGGCAAAGGCGCAGTGGGACTATATCTATGAGCCAGATGCCAGAGAAGTCTTGGATCAGTTGCTGGTGCGTTATGTCGAATCCCTTGTCTTCCAGGGCTTGGTTGAGAATAACGCTTGTGAACAGGCCGCCCGCATGGTGGCGATGAAGAGTGCATCGGATAACGCAGGCAAACTGATCAAGGAACTGCAGTTGATCTACAACAAGGCCCGTCAGGCTGCCATCACACAAGAAATCGCCGAGATTGTCGGCGGTGCAGCAGCTGTTTGATCTGGTCATTGAACAAAACCCTTAAAGATTGAAGAGGACAACAATGAGTTCGGGCAAAGTCGTTCAAATTATTGGTGCCGTTGTAGACGTTGAGTTTCCACGCGAGTCGCTACCGAAGGTTTATGATGCGCTCCACGTTGAGGCTGCCGGCCTCGTTCTGGAGGTCCAGCAGCAATTGGGCGATGGTATTGTTCGCACGATTGCGATGGGCAGTACCGATGGTCTGAAGCGGGGCTTAGAGGTCACCAGCACGGGTGCAGCCATCTCGGTTCCGGTCGGCAAGAAAACCCTCGGCCGCATTATGAATGTGCTCGGTGAGCCGATTGATGAAAAGGGTCCCATCGGTGAAGAGGTCCGCTGGGGGATCCACCGCAAGGCGCCATCCTTTGAAGATCAGGCTGCGGCCAATGAGTTGCTCGAGACCGGTATCAAAGTGATCGATTTGGTCTGCCCTTTCGCGAAAGGCGGTAAGGTGGGTCTCTTTGGGGGTGCAGGTGTCGGCAAGACCGTTAACATGATGGAGCTGATTCGAAACATCGCTATTGAACACAGCGGCTATTCAGTTTTTGCAGGCGTCGGTGAAAGAACCCGTGAAGGCAACGACTTCTATCATGAAATGAGTGAAGGCGGAGTTCTTGACAAGGTGTCTTTGGTCTACGGGCAGATGAATGAGCCACCAGGAAATCGTCTGCGGGTGGCTTTGACCGGTTTGACCATGGCGGAATATTTCCGCGACGAAGGTCGTGACGTACTGCTGTTTATCGATAATATCTACCGTTATACCCTCGCAGGGACTGAGGTCTCGGCATTGCTGGGTCGTATGCCTTCTGCGGTGGGCTATCAGCCGAATCTTGCAGAAGAAATGGGTGTCCTTCAGGAGCGGATCACCTCGACCAAGGTGGGCTCGATCACATCGATTCAGGCAGTTTACGTCCCTGCGGACGACTTGACCGATCCATCCCCAGCGACAACCTTTGCCCACTTGGATGCGACCGTCGTGTTATCGCGCCAGATCGCAGAGCTCGGTATCTATCCTGCGGTAGATCCACTTGATTCCACTAGCCGTCAGCTGGATCCCTTGGTCGTCGGTCAAGAACATTATCACGTTGCTCGCAAGGTCCAGAGTACGCTGCAGCGTTACAAGGAATTGAGGGATATCATCGCGATTCTCGGTATGGATGAACTTTCTGAAGAAGATAAATTGACCGTGTCTCGGGCGCGTAAGATTCAGCGCTTCCTCTCACAGCCCTTCTTTGTGGCTGAGGTTTTCACCGGTGCCCCTGGTAAGTATGTGTCACTCAAAGACACCATTGCGGGATTCAAGGGGATTGTCGAAGGGGAGTTTGATGATATCCCCGAACAGGCGTTCTATATGGTGGGCAGTGTCGATGAGGCTTTGGAAAAAGCCAAGAAGATGGCTGCCTAATCGAATGAATACGAGGGGAGCGTAACCATGGCGATGACAATTCACGTGGACATCGTGAGCGCGCAGGCGGAGATCTTCTCAGGACATGCGGAGTTGGTGATCGCCCCTGCCGAAATGGGTGAAGTGGGTATTGCTGCGCGTCACGCCCCGTTTCTTGCTCGACTCAAGCCAGGCGAAGTGCGTGTCAAGATCAGCAGCACCGAGATGCAACCCTTCTATGTTTCAGGAGGATTGATTGAGGTTCAGCCTCAGGGTGTGACGATCCTGGCGGATACGGCCATCAGAGCTAAAGATATCGACGAAGCGGCCGCGCTTGAGGCTAAGCGGCGGGCAGAGGACATGTTGGCTGATAAGTCGGGCAAAATGGATTTTGCCCTCGCCCAGGCGAAGCTCGCTGAAGCCGTGGTGCAACTTAGGACCTTGGACAAGTATCGTTCCAATCGCGCTTAATCGCCAAAACGCAATGGGAGGAAGCCCGGCATGAGGGCCGCTGTTGAGCGGATCTGTCATGCCGGGCTTTTTGTTTTATGGGCATATGGTCTCGGTGTTGTATCGTTGACCAGCCTAGGGGTGGGGAAGTTACATGCAGCTTGAAGTCATTGTTCTTGCAGCGGGCCAGGGTTCCCGCATGCGTTCAGCTATTCCGAAGGTCTTGCATCGGATCGCTGGGGTGCCGTTATTGGAACACGTGGCCAGACTCGCCAAATCCTTGAGTCCTCTAAGGACGACCATAATCTATGGGCATGGCGGCGAGGAGGTTCTGGAGGCGCTGGGTCACCTGGATGTTGATTGGGTGGAGCAGCGTGAGCGTCTTGGGACAGGACATGCGGTCATGCAGGTCGAAAAAGGGATGCGTGATGAGGCGACCGTCTTGGTGCTTTATGGCGACGTTCCTTTGTTGCAACAAGACACTGTGACCGAGCTCCTTGCTTTGACTCATGACGGCAGCTTGGCCCTCTTGACGGTCTTATTGGACGATCCAACCGGCTACGGACGCATCGTTCGCGATCAGCGGGGTCGCGTTCAAAGGATTGTCGAGGAAAAAGATACAACGACGGAAGAGCGCCTTATACGAGAAGGCAACAGCGGCATCCTGGCGGTCAACGGGCAACGCCTCAAGGGCTGGCTAAATCGTTTGACGAACCAGAACGCCCAGGGTGAGTATTATCTGACGGACATCATTGGTCTTGCGGTCGAGGATGGTGTTCCTGTGGAAACCGTCACCGCCACTGATGTGGATGAGGTGTTGGGGGTCAATAATCGGCAGCAGCTCGCTCATCTCGAGCGAGTCTACCAGCTCCGCCAGGCCGAAGCCCTCATGGCATCAGGCGTGACGCTCAAAGATCCCGCGCGCTTTGACCTTCGTGGCCAATTAAGGGTCGTCGGTCAGGATGTCGAGATGGACGTGGGCGTCATACTTGAAGGAGATGTCCATCTGGGGCATCGGGTTCGCATTGGGGCGCATTGCATGATTCGGGACAGCCACATCGGCGATGATGTCGACATTTTGCCTTACAGCTTGGTGGATGGGGCCAGAATTGGCGATGGGTCCAGAGTGGGTCCTTACGCGCGAATCCGTCCGGATACCGAGCTTGAGGCCGGTGTCCATGTGGGGAATTTCGTGGAGATCAAGAAGACCCGAATCGGCAGAGGATCCAAGGTCAATCACCTGAGCTATATCGGGGATGCGACGGTGGGCAGCCGCGTCAATATTGGTGCCGGAACGATCACCTGCAATTATGATGGCGTCAATAAGTTCCAAACAATCATCGAGGATGGGGCGTTCATCGGTTCTGACAGTCAGTTAGTGGCCCCGGTTCGCATTGGTGCCGGGGCGACGATTGGCGCGGGTTCGACCATCACCCGGGATGCTCCGGCCGATCAGCTGACCTTAAGCAGGAGTCGTCAGGTGAATGTGGAAGGTTGGCAGCGGCCAAAGAAGAAGTGCCAAGAGAGTGGGGATTGATCTATGTGTGGAATCGTAGGGGCCATCTCGCATCGTGATGTCACTGGCATCTTGGTGGAAGGGCTAAAGCGACTTGAATATCGGGGCTATGATTCGGCCGGGATCGCCGTGATTGATGCGGTCGGTGCCCTGAAAAGGGTCAGGCGGAAGGGCAAGATTCGAGAGCTTGAAGCCGCCCTTGATGTTTCACCCACCGCGGGGTGTCTCGGGATTGCGCATACTCGATGGGCGACGCATGGGGCTCCTTCAGAGCGCAACGCGCATCCGCATCTTTGTCGCGACGCGGTGGCGGTGGTTCACAACGGCATTATTGAGAACCACGAATCACTAAGGATTTCCCTTGAGGCGAAGGGCTATGTCTTTGAATCCGAGACGGATACCGAGACCATCGTTCATCAGATTAGCGACTTCATGCAGCGGGGTTTATCTCTCATGGATGCGGTCCGGGAGACCACTCAGCTTCTCGAAGGGGCTTATGCCATCGGAGTGATTGCCGCCTCTGAGCCGAAGACGCTGATTGCTGCGCGCCAAGGTAGCCCCCTGGTGGTGGGGCTTGGTGAAGGTGAACAATTCATCGCATCGGATATCTTCGCCTTGGTTGCCGAAACGCAGCGCTTCGTCTTTCTTGAAGATGGTGACTTGGTGGCGCTGACGGTTGATGGTGTCTCTATCTATGATCGCGATGGCGAAAAAATAGAGCGCCCGGTTCATGAGACTGGATTGGTGGCTGACGCGGTCGAGCGGGGTGAATATCGGCATTACATGCAAAAGGAAATTCACGAGCAGCCAAAGGCTATCACCAAGACGCTGGAGGGTCGTCTAAAGGACGGCCGGGTCTTGGACGCCGCATTTGGAGAGGGTGCCGCTGCGGCTTTTGACCGTATTCGCCATGTGCAGATTGTCGCCTGTGGAACCAGTTATCACGCTGGCCTCGTCGCGCGCTATTGGCTCGAGGATATTGCGGGGATTCGTTGTGACGTCGAGGTCGCTAGCGAATTTCGTTATCGCCGCCACGTGGTGACCGAGGGTACTTTGTTTGTGACCATCTCCCAGTCAGGGGAGACCGCAGATACCCTTGCGGCGCTCAAGGAAGCCGTCCGGCTTGGCTACGACTCAACGCTTGCCATCTGTAATGTTCCTGAAAGCTCCATGGTGCGGGGCTCTGATTTTCATCTGATGACCCGGGCGGGTCCTGAGGTGGGGGTTGCCTCTACCAAGGCATTTACCACCCAGCTGGTGGCCTTGTTAATGCTGGTCCTGGTGCTTGGGCGTCGACACGCCCTGGGTCAGGATCGGGAGCGGGCGATTGTTAGAGAGCTTGAGTCCCTGTCGGCTCAGGTTGCGCACGCGCTGACCCTTGAAAATGATATCCAACAATGGGCCGAGCGGTTCGGTGACAAGGAGCATGCCCTTTATCTGGGCCGTGGGCCCCAGTACCCGGTTGCGATGGAAGGCGCTCTAAAGCTGAAGGAGATCTCCTATATCCATGCTGAGGCCTATCCCTCCGGAGAATTAAAGCATGGGCCGTTGGCCTTGATTGATGATGAGATGCCCGTGGTGGCGGTAGCTCCCAATGATGAGCTCCTTGAAAAACTTAAATCTAATCTTCAGGAAGTCCATGCCCGAGGTGGGGAGCTCTACGTCTTTGCAGGTGCTGGTGCGTCGATGGATTCGGTCCCAGGGGTTAAGCTTTTGAGGGTCGCTGAAACCGATGAAGTCGTGGCGCCGATCGTCTTCACAATTCCCTTACAAATGCTTGCGTACCATGTAGCCCTTATTAAGGGGACTGATGTTGATCAACCTCGAAACTTAGCCAAGTCGGTCACGGTGGAGTAGATAATTCTTGTTCGTGGCGTGAAATTTGCGAGTCCTAAAGCGCGGCGACGTGCCGCCAAAAAATCCAAGGAGATATCATCATGCAGTTAGGCATCATCGGGTTAGGTCGAATGGGCGGCAATATGGCGCGTCGCTTGATGCGAGCGGGCCATGAATGTGTGGCCTTCGACATGCATCAAAGTGCCGTCGAGGCATTGGCTCAGGAGGGTGCTAAGGGGGCTCGAAGCCTGGAGGATTTTGTCAGTAGCCTCGCGGCCCCTCGGGTCATTTGGATTATGGTACCGGCCGCCGTGGTCGATGCCACGGTCGAGGGTCTTCAGCCCTTGTTAAGCCCTGGTGATATCCTGATTGATGGGGGTAATTCCTACTATATCGATGATATTCGCCGCGCTAAAAGCCTGGCTCAGTCGGGCCTTCATTACCTTGATATCGGCACCAGTGGGGGTGTTCATGGCCTTGATCGGGGTTACTGCCTGATGGTCGGTGGCGATTCCTCCGCGGTAAAGCACATTGACCCGATCCTGAAAGCTCTGGCCCCAGGTGTCGGCGACATTGAGCCGATCGTGGCCGATCAGGAGGGGAGTACGGCGATGCAGGGCTACCTCCATTGCGGGCCAGCGGGTGCTGGGCACTTTGTCAAAATGGTGCATAACGGCATTGAGTATGGCCTTATGGCGGCTTATGCGGAAGGATTCAATATCTTAAAACAGGCGAACATGGGCCTAGAAGGACGTGAGACCGATGCTGAAACTTCACCGCTTAGGCATCCGGAGCATTTCCAGTACGACCTTCCCTTGAAGGATATTGCCGAACTTTGGCGCCGCGGCAGTGTGGTGACCTCTTGGCTTTTGGATTTGACGGCCCTCGCTCTGGCGAAGAGTCCTGAGCTTGATGAATTCTCGGGTCGGGTCTCTGATTCGGGTGAAGGCCGCTGGACGGTTCATGCGGCGATTGAGCAGGGGACCCCGGCGCCGGTGCTGACGGCAGCCGTTAATCAGCGTTTTGCCTCCCGGGGTGAAGATGAGTTTGCGTTGAAGGTGTTGTCTGCGATGCGTTACCACTTTGGTGGTCATCAGGAGAAGAAATGAATAGACACGCTCATCTGTCTTCAGAGGGGCCCAGTCGACCTGGGGACTCTTGTGTCATGGTCATCTTTGGTGCGACCGGAAACCTGACCCAGCTCAAGCTGTTGCCCGCGCTTTACAATCTGGCTCGCGCCAAATTGCTGTCACCAAAATTTGCTCTGATCGGCACCTCGTTCGAGCCTCAGGATGAGGGATTATTTCGGGAGCGCATGGTCAAGGCCGTCAAAAACTACGCCGACCAAGAGCTTGATGAGGGGGAATTTGATCAGGAAACCCTCGATTGGATTGCTGAGCGAATCTACTTTATTGCCGGTGATGTTCGCGATCCAGAATTTTATGCAGGTCTCAAGGCCCGATGCGCCGAAGTCAGGAAGATTCACGAGATCGAAGATAATCATTTCTATTATCTTGCAACCCTGCCGAGCCTCTTTGGAGAGATCATTCGGCAGTTGGGTGAGGCCGGCATGGCATCCGAGGAAGGAGGCCATTGGCGTCGGGTCATTATTGAGAAACCTTTTGGCTACGATCTCGCGTCTGCGCAGGAGCTCAATACCGATATCAAGAAGGTTCTGAGGGAGCGGCAGATTTACCGAATTGACCATTATCTAGGGAAGGAAACGGTTCAGAATATTTTGGTCATGCGTTTTGCCAACAGTATTTTTGAGCCGGTATGGAACCGCCGCTATATTGATCATGTCCAGATTACGGCGGCTGAATCCGTGGGCGTTGGGCAGCGTGGCCCTTATTACGAGGATGCTGGTGCGGTTCGAGATATGGTCCCCCATCACCTTTTTCAGCTGTTGTCGTTGACCACGATGGAGCCGCCGGTGTCGTTTGGGGCAGATGCGGTCCGCGATGAGCAGGCCAAGGTGCTGCGGGCCGTCCAGATTCCTTCACCGGAAGATGTTCTTAGCAAGATGGCGCGCGGTCAATATGGTGAAGGCGAAGTGGCCGGAGAAACGGTTCCTGGCTATCGCCAGGAAGCGCATGTCGCCCCCGAATCAAGGACCGAGACCTTCGTCGCGATGAAGCTCATGATTGATAACTGGCGGTGGGCCGATGTTCCTTTCTATCTAAGAACCGGTAAGCGTATGAGTGCTCGTTCGACCGAAATTGTGATTCAATTTCGACGAGCGCCTCTGGTCCTTTTTCGCAATACCGCCATTGAGCAGCTGACGACCAATCGGCTGGTGATTCATATTCAACCGAAGGAAGGCATCTCCCTGCAGTTTGGCGCCAAAGTCCCGGGACCTGTGATGAAGTTGGGTGCCGTCAAGATGGACTTTGATTACAGCGATTATTTTGGGTCCACTCCCGATACCGGTTATGAGCGGCTGTTGCTGGACTGCATGATCGGGGATGCCACACTGTTCCAGCGGGCCGACATGGTCGAGGCGGGATGGAGCATCATCCAGCCGGCGCTTGATGTCTGGAAGGCCTTGCCGCCTCGAAGCTTTCCGAATTATGCCGCCGGCTCTTGGGGGCCTGAGGAAGCTGATGAGCTGCTGGAGCGCGATGGTCGTCACTGGATCAATCTCACCTGATGAGTTCGAGTCCCACTCAAGAGCGGTTTTGGGAAAAAAAGCCGCTCGCTTCCTTATCTGAAGCAGAGTGGGAGTCCTTGTGTGATGGTTGTGGTCGATGCTGTTTGAACAAGCTCGAGGATGAAGATGATGGCGAGGTTGTGTTTACTCGACTTGCGTGCCATCTCCTCGATATCGAACAGTGTCGCTGTAGGCATTACGAGGGGCGCGAGGCCCATGTTCCCAGCTGTCTCGATCTGAGGCGCCATCGGGTGGAACCGCATTGGCTGCCTGCCACCTGTGCCTACCGCTTGGTGGCGGAGGGGCAACCGCTGTTCGACTGGCACCCGTTGATTTCCGGAAACCGAGAGTCGGTCCATGAGGCCGGGATCTCGGTGCGAGGTTTCGCCATCCCTGAAACCGGCATCGAAGATCTTGAAGCGCATATAATCGACCTCCTCTAGTTGGTTTCTGGTCTTTTGTGTTGGCCGGAATCTGGAAGGTTCTCGAGCGATGCCTATGAGCGATGATGAAGCGGATCTCTTTCTCAAGGAAATGGCGGATGTCCTTCCGTTGGCGCCTGAACCGACAATCGCCGGGCGTTCCCGCACGGAAAAGGAGGCTCCGGGGATACGCTATCGGAGGGAGGCTGCGCAACGTTTGACCCAGCCGGAGGACACCCATCTCCCCACGACCTTCGTCGAGCATGTTCGCCCGGAGGCGGTGATCTTTTTTCGACGCGATGGGGTTCAGCTTGGGGTCTATCGCCGCCTGCAGCGGGGGGCCTATGAGATTGAGGCGACCCTAGACCTCCATGGGTTGACGGTTGAGGAGGCCAGAGAAGCGGTGTGTCGGTTTATCAAGGACTGCATGCGCTACGATGTTCGCTCAGCCCTGATCAGTCATGGGAAGGGTCAGCGCAACAAGGACAAAATACCTTTGCTGAAGAGTTTTGTGGCGCGTTGGCTTCCTATGATACCGGAGGTGATGGCTTTTCATAGCGCCCAGAAATGGCATGGGGGCGCGGGTGCAGTCTATGTTCTTTTAAAGAAAAGTGAGCGGGCCAAGGAGATCACCCGGGAGCGTCTTGGGCTTTCTTCTGGAAAGCCTGAATGCTGATCGGTTCTGTCGATCCCCAACGGATGGTGCCTCCGGAAGCCCTGGAGGCGGCTTTGGCGTTTGCCGTCGAAGGTGACATCAAGGCGGTGACGCCCTTGGGGCGTGGTCTGATTAATGACACCTATCGGGTCAAGCAAGGGTCTGGGTCCTGGGTTCTTCAGCGACTAAACCCTCGTGTTTTTGAGAGCCCTGAGGCGATCATGGATAACCTCCATGCCATGGCCTCTCACCTTGAAAGTAAATCCTTGGATCCCGAAGGCATCCAGCTGCCGAAGCCGTTATGGACCCTAGAGGGTCGCCGCCTCTTTAGATCTCGGGACGATCAATGTTGGCGAGCCATCACCTACATTGACCAGAGTCTGTCTCTTGAGAGGATTGCTAGGCCCAGCGAGGCCTTTGAGGTCGGACGTGCGCTCGGTTTATTTCATGGCCTCTTCGATGACCTTCCTCCCGAGAGGCTCCACGATACTCTACCGGGGTTTCATGAAGCGCCGTGCTATCTTTTGGCGCTCGATCATCGGGTGGCCCAATGTTCCCTTGAGGAGTCTTCAGGCAGTGTCCTTGAGGCCCTTCATTTCATTGATGCCCGAAGAGATCTGGTGCCGGTCCTTGAAAGAGGGAAGCTGAAGGGGGATCTTCATCTTGCGATCATGCACGGTGATCCGAAGCTTGATAATGTCCTCTTTGACCGCGCCAGTGGGCGCGCCATCAGTCTGATTGATCTTGATACGGTAAAGCCTGGGCTCAGGCACTATGATCTTGGCGACTGCTTTAGGTCTTGTTGCAATGCCGCCGGTGAAGCCGAGGGGGGCTCGGTCGTGTTTGATCTGACGATCTTTGAAGCGTTGTTGGCGGGCTATTTTAAGGTCGCTCGGGGGTTCTTCTCGCGGGTCGATGTGGACTATCTTTATGACGCCATTCGGCTTTTGCCTCTTGAGCTGGGTATAAGGTTTCTAACGGATCATCTTTTGGGGGATGCTTACTTCAAGGTCGATCATCCGGGTCAAAATCTCCTAAGAGCCCAGAGGCAGTTCCAGTTGGTGGTCAGTATCGAAGCTCAGGAGGTTGCCCTTCGGGCCATCATCGAGCGACTTTATCGCGGCTAGAGGTTGTTGCTTCGAGGGTTTGACTGAACTGACAGGCCTCGTTCTCCGTTATACTGTTGGGCTTGTCCTAAGTCTCCCTTCCTATCGATCACTGTGGTCCAAAATCTTGTTAAAACCCGCCTGCCGACCGCCTTTGGGGACTTCATGCTGTCCCTTTACGATGAGGACGGCAAGGAGCATCTAGCCCTCGTCAAAGGCGATGTCCGTGGGCAGTCCAATGTGCCGGTTCGCGTCCATTCAGAGTGTCTGACCGGGGATGTCTTTGGTTCAAGGCGGTGTGACTGCGGAGACCAGCTTAAGCACACCCAGCAATACCTCGGCCGGCAAGCGGTGGGGATTCTGATTTACCTCCGTCAGGAGGGGCGGGGCATTGGTCTTTCAAAGAAAATGGAGGCCTACAACCTGCAGGATCAAGGCCTCGATACCGTGGAGGCCAACATTGAGCTCGGCCACCAGCCCGATGAGCGGGATTACGGCATCGCTGCAAAAATATTGAATGAGCTTGGCGTTAAGACCATAAGGCTGATTACCAATAACCCTCACAAGATCGAGGCGCTGGAGGCTTACGGCGTGAAGATCGCCTCACGGATACCGATTGAGGTGGGCCACCATGCCGAAAACTTGGGCTATTTGCGCTCCAAAGCCGAGCGCATGTCCCACCAGCTCAAATTTAGGGAGAGACATCCTGAAGGCCAGGCGCTGGCCTTCATCGAGCCGCTGGTGGATCAGCTGTTGTTGGCCCGCCACGCTGATCAGGGTCATCCGTTTGTGACGCTCACGTATGCACAGAGCATGGATGGCAGTATCGCGGTTGATGCGGGTATCCCTTTCCCCTTGAGCTCTGAAAAATCGCTGGCACTCACCCACTATCTTAGATCACAGCATGATGCTCTCCTCGTCGGCGTCAACACCCTGCTGGCCGATGATCCTCAGTTAAATGTCCGTTATTGCGAAGGGGAGGATCCCCGGCCGGTGATCCTTGACAGTCATTTGAGAACCCCCCCGGGTTGCAGGCTCTTGAAAGGCTCGACCAAGTCCCCGGTCATTCTGACCACGATGGCTTCGGCATCTGCGCAGCGGGAGGCACTGACCCGCTCGGGTGCCGAAGTGATCGTGGTCAAGGCGGATGCTGATGGGGGTGTTGATCTTCATGCGGCGCTCGATGTTCTTTTCAAACTCGGCATCCGAACGTTAATGGTAGAGGGTGGCGGCAAGATTATTTCTACGTTCCTAAAGCAGCGGTTAGTGAATTACTGTGTGATCACGATTACGCCAAAGATTATTGGTGGATTTAAGGCGATTGAAGGCCCCTTGAGTCCCTTGGGAATCCCGCTGACGATCACGGGGTGCCGCTATGAGAGCTTGGGTTCCGACTTAATTGCCTTTGGAGCCCTTGAGTACGCGTCATGACGGCGGTCGGCGTTGTTCATCTGGAGCCTGGTCGGGTTGACCTCAAGGCCGTCGCCGTTGGTGCTCCAGGTTCTGGTGAGCTGAAAGTTCGGGCCTTATGTTCAGCCATCAGTTCGGGGACCGAATCACTGGTCTTTAGGGGGCGGTTGCCGGAGCCCTCACTCGACGATATGCGTTTGGATCCCTTTCTTGAAGCTCAAGGCTACCCGATGGCCTCGGGTTATGCCCTGGTAGGCGAGGTTCTCGCATCAGGGGATGAGGCTGACGAGTCCTGGGTCGGTCGGCATGTTTTTGTCTTTCATTCCCATCAGAGCGAATTGGTGGTATCAACCGATCGCTGTTATCTCTTGCCCGAAGGGATGCCCAGTGAGCGAGCTGTATTTTTAGCTTCGATGGAGACGGCGCTCAGTCTGGTCATGGATGCAGCGCCGCTGGTGGGGGAGCGTGGGATGGTGTTTGGTCAGGGCGTGGTGGGTCTCCTGGTGGTCGCATTACTGGATCAATATCCTCTAGGGGGGCTTCTTGCAGCGGATGCTCTCGCCTTCCGGAGGGCTTGGTCAAAAAGGCTTGGTGCCGGGATCGTGATCGATGCTTCGAAGGATCGTGATTGGATGGTTCTTGAGGACGGTCTCTTTGAAAAAGGACTCAATGGCCTTGATTTTGTGGTGGAGGTATCCGGCCGGATGAATGCCTTGAATCAGGCGATCAAATTGACCGGTTTTGACGGCCGGATTGTGATTGGCTCCTGGTATGGTCAATCTCAGGAAGTTTTGGATCTCGGGGGGAGCTTTCATCGGCGACGGATTCGGCTGATGTCGAGTCAGGTGAGTTCGCTCGGGCCTCCATTGACCGGGCGTTGGGATAAGGCCCGCCGCCTCGCTCTGGCGCTTGAGTGGCTGGACCGTCTGATGCCTGAGCGCCTGATCACTCATCGATTTAAACCTTCCGCCTGTCAGTTAGCCTTCGAGACGACGGCTGATCCAGCGGCGGAGTCCTTGCAAGTCATTTTTGAGTATTAAAGACATGTATCAATTGGCGATCGGGCGTGATTTCATTGCGCGTCACTTTTTGGTGGGCGGAGACTGGGGTGCCGAAAATGTCGAGCACAGCCATCACTATCGCATCGAAGTGCAGCTTCAGGGGGCGTCCCTTAATCAGCATGGCTACCTTGTCGATATTGTCGAGCTTGAGGCAGCGCTTGGGGAGGTTATCGGTCTTTTTAGGGATAACGTTCTCAACAGTCTCCCCGATTTTGAGGGGCTCAATCCGAGCATTGAGCATTTTTCGAGAATTCTTTACCAGCGCTTGAGCGATCGTCTGGCGCTTTCGGGCGTGACCATCAGCGTCAAGCTGTTTGAGAATGATCTTGATTGGGCCGGTTACACCGGGCCGACCTGAGCGCACCTTCTGATCAGAGCTCTCTTATGACGATTTCCTTTGGTGATTACCTTGATGCCAAGTTCCTTTTGGATGAGAGGAGCCTGAATCGAGACGTCAAGGCCGTTTTTTGGGCGGCCCTTCGAAGCCGGCTTGAGCTTCGGGTTCTTGATCTTGGCTGCGGCAATGGCGCAACGATCCGTCGTCTTTTGGATGAGCCGCTGTTAGGCCGCCTTGAGATTACGGCGGTCGATCGGGATAAAGATCTTCTCGGTAAGGCTTATGCGGAAACCGTTGAGCTTCTGGAGCAGCGGGGTTATGAGCTGTCCCTGGAGGACGCCTTCATTAAGGGTGTCAGAGATCGGGAGGTGACGACGGTTCGCTTTATTGAGAGGGATCTTAAAGACTTTGTCCCGGGGGAGGCCGAAAAGTGGGATGTTATCACCGCGCATGCCCTCATGGATCTTTTGCCTCCTGCGTTTATCCTTGAGCGCCTTCGTGACTGGCTGGCGGCTAATGGGCTTTTCTATGCGACGCTGAACTATGATGCCGGCACGACCCTTTTTCCGGCCGCCCCGGATGCCGACATCGAGGGAGCCGTCCTCGAGTACTATGATCGGTCGATGAGTCGAACCTTTGAGGGCCTTCCCTGTGGCGGGGCCCATTCAGGTCGGCTGCTTCATCGGGCGATGCTTATGGTTCGTCGGACTGGAGTTTGACCCCATTTTGTGGGAGTTACCGGGATGGAGATGCGCGCTGTCTCGAGGCTTTGCTGGAGATGATTTGGGAGGAGGCCTCAAGGTCGTCGCTGTTTGACCCGGAAACACTTAAGGCGTGGTATGCAGGGCGATTAGCGCAGCTCCGCCAGCAAGCCTTGGGTTTGATCGTGCATCAAATAGACCTGCTTGGGCAGAAGGTAGGCTAGGTATCGCCAGATCTGAGGCTTTCTGGGTTGACCTGCTGAACCCATCAGACTGTAACCGCCCAGGGATTAAAGCATCACGCTGAATGCCCGCGCAATGTTTGATTGCGACGAAGATCATCGCTTAGCTAGCTGGGCTTGCGGTGAGGGCATTGGAGTTCGGGCTAATCAAGCCCTCACTGTTTTCACTGGCACCGTGCATGTGTGAATGTATCCACGTCAAGGCTTTCAGTTGACAAATGACCATGCACAAGGGCTAGACTAACCATAGAGAATTGATTAATTTTCCTGCACATTGGCAGCGCTATCGGCACCAAACAGGAGTGGTTGGGCTTACCCGCCGAAAGTGGAGATTTTCTTGCCTAAGGATTGCTCATGGACATATTCGCCATCTGAACCCATTGAGGTGTACACGTGAAATTTCCATCCATTCAGAAAATTTTGACTTCATCGTTCGTCCTCAGCTTGGTCCTTCTCGGAGGGTGTAACAAGGAAATGGGGGCTGCTCTTGGTTCAGCGGCTGGCGTCATAGGTTCATCATATCTTCCGGCTGGAGCCGTTCCGGTTGGAAGCGCGGTACAAGTGATGGGCAATCAAATCGGCGGACTTGTTGGCGAGCAAATTGCCCAATATCTGGATGCCGCTGAACGAAAGCAGGCCGAAAAAGCAGCACTAGACTCTTTGAACAGTAAATCAACTGGCAGCGGGTCAACCCAGAGTTGGACCAGTAGGACCAATAACGGGATTTCAGGCGGATCGACAATTATTGCTCAAGACAATGCTAGTGATGGTCGAGTATGCAGAATCCAGCGCAACTTTATCAATGTTCGAGGCAAGGACATTGAGGAAACGGACCGCCTTTGTCGTGATCCTCAATCAGGGGCTTGGATCAAGGTATGAGCATCACCCATCCGATCTCATACAGCCTGTCCAGATATGGTTTTATTTTGTGTGCGGTGACGGTTGCTTTGGCGACAGAAGCGTGGGCTGAGATCTACCCGTGTCCGCCTGTTCCCCCTGCTGATTCTGAGTTCTGGAAGCCGATGAGCTACTCACTTGAGGCTGAGGGCAAAAGTCATAACCTTATTGCACAAGGTCAAATTCAACCTGGGGAAGCCCGGCGTCTGAAGGATAAACTCACGAGTGCCATGCGTTTGCCGGGAGGCATTAATGAGGTCCTATTGAATTCACCTGGCGGTGACTCCGTTGAAGGTGAGAGCATCGGCCGTTTGCTGAGAGAGCTTGGGATTCCTACTCGCATATCAGCAGGCTCCTTTTGCGTGAGTGCCTGTTCGGTTGCCTTTCTTGGCGGGGTTTTCAGAACAGTAGAAGCCGGGGGAACCTACAGCGTCCATATGTTTAGCAATTTTGCAAATCTGAATGAGAATGCTCAGTTGAAAAACTCCGTCAACGCGCTAAAGAAGATGGAGCAAGAGTCCGCAAAATATGCTGCCGATCGGTATCAGTTTCTTTTAGAAATGGGTATCTCGCCCGAGGTTGCCAAGCATGGCTTCACCATTGAAAGTAAGGACATATCATGTCCACCGCTCACTATTCTTAAGCGCTGGAATGTCGATAACAGTTAGGTCCCAATGCTTCATTTAAATCAGCCTCTTGCGCAAAAGACATCATGAAGAAAACCACCATTAATATTCTGAGTACCATCAGCATGTCGCTGATTCTGAGTTGTGGTATGACTCAAGCAATGAGCATGGATGACGGTTTAGCCCCCTCATCCTCTCAACCAGGAGTAAACAAAGCAAAGGGAAAGAAAAAGTCAAAAGCTGACTCTACTCAAAGTAGGGCTTATGGTGATGATCAGGCATTAAGCGGAGGCAAACAAGAATCGTTGCGCCCGCCCGATGCCCCTGCGGGATTGGTCAACCCCTGCCAGATGGCTGATTCCCCCAAATGGTGCGATGAAAAATAGACGGCTCCTACGTTCGTCCACAGCCGATGAGAAGATTCCAGAAGTACCTCAAAGGGAGGCTTAATAAGCCCAGTGTATCCCCCTCGAATGGCTGGCTCGATAGAAACAAATCCGCGCTGGAGCTCTTTGCTATCTGGATCGAGTCGGTGGGTGTCTTAGTTGCCGCGCTTTTCGCAATACAGCAATATGCAAGCAATTCAGCAGCTGAGCAGGTCAATAAAACCCTCAGCTACATTGATCGATTTCATTCCGAAGGTGTGGGTAATGCTCGCGAACAATTTGAGCGGGTCTTTGATGAGCGCAAGGATGAAATTTTTAGGATATCCGCGAATCCAGAATCAGAGACTGAGTTTCCCCTTTATTTGAAGCGCATCGTAGAGGAGCAGAAGCTTGAAATTCCAATGACCGTAATTCTCGAGTTCTTTGATGAATTAAACATCTGCACAGAAGCCAATCTTTGTGATGAAAAAACGGCGGTACGTTTTTTTGGCAAGTATGCCTGGGATTTTTCGGGACTGATGAAGCCATATATTGTTCAGCTTCGCAGCGAATATCATGACCCCATGATTGGTATGGGCATCCTTCGCATTGGTCATGCCTTCTGGAAGCTCCAGAGGCGAGAGTCATCTGGGAGTCAATGAAAGATCAGATTTGCCGATAGCGATCTGTCGTAGTCTCATGCAAGCGGATACCCTGATGGATGGAAGATACGCCATCATCAGAACAAGAAGGAAAGCCTCCAGGCGGCATAAAAGCTCTATTTCACCAAGTGATGAGATGGTTGCTCGTTTCGCCAGAGGCCTGCAGCGATTTCCTTTCGATGCTTCAAGGAAACACGTAATAGAGGCTGTGCCTGAACATATGGACAATGTAGAGCTGAACAGCCTTCCGGGGAAGATCAACTCGATGTCTTCAGGAAATCCTTTCAGGCCGTTGAGTAAGACCTGAAGCTTTGATGGTTTTTTGGGTCTGCTGAACATTTTGGGAGGGGTTAAACTCTCTCAAGGGGTTTGATCGCAGCCTCCTGCAAGACGAGCTCTCGATGTTGCCGCGCCTGCGCCTTGATCTCTTCCTGAAGTGCGGGGGCGATCGATGCCAGGTTTTTGAATTGCATGCCCATCCTTGGATTGGAGGACAGCTGATCGCGATGCTTTATCAGAAAATCCCAATAAAGCGTTGTATAAGGACAGGCCTTTGGGCCCACCCGTTGCTTTGAGTCATAGGTGCAAGATGCACAGTAATTGCTCATCCGATGAATGTATTGGCCACTCGCGACATAGGGCTTGCTTGCCATAAGGCCGCCATCGCCAAACTGCCCCATCCCGATCGTATTCGGAAGTTCGACCCATTCCACCGCATCAACATAGACGGCAAGAAACCATTCATGAATGGCGTCAGGCCGCACGCCAAAAAGAAGGGCATACAAGCTGATGACCATGAGCCTTTGAATGTGGTGCGCATAGCCTAGGGAAAGGCTTTGGACGAGACATTGGGAAAGGCAATTCATTGAGGTCTCGCCTGTCCAGAAGAATCCTGGAAGATCCTGAGAGGCTGCCAGCGCATTCAATTCCTGATAGGCCGGCATCTGCGTCCAGTAGATGCCCCGGACATATTCTCGCCAACCGAGAACCTGCCGGATAAAGCCCTCGGCCGACGCCAGGGCAATGGCTCCCTCCCGGTAACGTTCTTCAACCGCGCGGACGACCTCCTGAGCAGACAAGAGCTTAAGATTCATGGCCATAGAAAGCTGCGAGTGAAAAAGGCACGGCTCTCCTTGCCACATGGCATCTTCATAGGGACCAAAAAGAGCCAGTCGATGGTCCAGAAAATCGATGAGCGCCTGATCGGCCTCTTCCGGTGTCATGGGCCAACTGAAGTCATTTAGGGATCCTGGATGATCGGGAAACCGCTCTTGAACCAGAGCTAAAACCTCTTGTGTTAGGGCATTTGGCACAAACCCAAGCGGCTTTTGCGATTCTTTAGGTCCCTCTTTGCCAAAGCTTTTGCGATTATCCGCATCAAAGTTCCACTGACCGCCTTCAGGTTCACCGCCATCCATCAGGATGTCATGCTGCTTTCGAAGGGCTCGGTACCAATACTCCATTCGGATCTGGCGCCGACCTGAGGTAAAGGCCACAAAGTCGCGAATGGTTGCAAAAAAGGTCCGGTCATCCCTGATTTCAAGGGTAAGATCGTGCCGACGGGCAATCCTTTTCATGTCCTGAAGCACCCGCC
Organism: Gammaproteobacteria bacterium; assembly: GCA_009922685.1. Classification (GTDB taxonomy): domain Bacteria; phylum Pseudomonadota; class Gammaproteobacteria; order Methylococcales; family Methylococcaceae; genus UBA6136. The sequence goes on from RFVA01000022.1 coordinate 33,067, forward strand.
ACTCGCCAGGTGCTGTCATGATCAGCTGGCGAGGGGAGTGTCGCTGAATCGCTGCGCTAAGTTCGAGTGTCAGCGTGCCGAGATTTTCGGGATCATCAAGAGATCGATATTCAAGCGGCCAGCCCCTCGCCTCCAGTCTCGCTCTGAAATGGCGCATGGCGGCTAGAAAAACGGCAATCCTTGGCTTGCTAGACCACACCTGCGTGCTCTCTTCCCTGACCTCCGCCATCCAGATTTTATCCACCAGGGGATCAAAGCCATCAAAGGCGGAAGCGTCGAGGTTGAGCTGATCGCCTAGGACCAGAATCAAGTTTCTCATGACGGATAAATCTCCATGGCTAGGAATTTGTGAATTTAATGGCGGTCGGGTAGAAAAAAGCGTGATTCAAACCTTAAACCATTAGAGCGTGATGAAGACCGAAAAAAGGCGGGCTACAGAGGATTTTAAAGGGAATAAGTCCACCCTCCCCCGAAAGACCTGTCAGGCCTGTGGTCGGGTCATGGTCTGGCGAAAATCATGGGCCAAAAATTGGGCTTCAGTTCAATTCTGTTCAAACCGCTGTCGAAAGAATAAGGCTCCTTCCGATCTTTAAGTGAGGGCCGCCGTCTTTAAGTGGGGCAAACCTCACAAGCTCTTTTGGGTGGGGTTAGGTTCCTTAAGGGATTGGCTCTTTTAACTGGGGCTTATGATTCGGCCGGATCCAAGAAACGGCATTGAGCTTCTTCTTCAGGATGATACCCAGATATGTATGCGGTCTATACCTTGAGTTCAATCGGGTCGCGTGTTTGGTTTGGGCGGGTTGTTGGGGTGCTCTTGGGGCCTCAATTCGAGATGTCCTTTTGGGCATCTGATCCGCCGGTGGGGGATGGCCGGTAAAGCAGAAAGCCGGACTTTAGGAAGGATAGGGATAGCAGCAAGGTGACGGCACTGGCGGTCCAATAGACCCCTTGATCAGTGACGATGGGTGCAAGGCAGATTGCCAAAGCCATCACCGAGGTGATGCCAATCGCTCGGGTGACCCAGGTTCCTTGAATCGCCTTTTCGGTTGGTTTGATGCTGCGACAGAAGAGAATAAAGAGATAGCGATAGCTTGCAGGCAACAGAATCCAGAGGCCTACCTGCCGGTCTTCGATCAGCAAGAGGCAAATCGCCAAAAAGAGTAGCGCATCACTTTCCTGATCAAAGACCTCGCCAAAAGGGGAGGCCATGCCAGACTTTCTGGCGATCCAGCCATCGAGGCCATCGCTGAGGAGCGCTATCATGATGGCCGCTGCGGTTAACGCGAGAGAAAGGTCGTTTTTTGCCATTAGGACTAATGCAAGCGTTACTCTGATGAGTGTCAGAATGTTGCCGGCTCCGAAGCCCTTGTTTGGGGTATAACTCCCCCGGAAGCGAATCAGAAGACCCAGTATGGAGCCCCCCGCTATCGCTAATAGAGGGAAGCTTGATCGTTCGAGCATAAAGGCTAGAACCCCCATGGCCATCAAGGTGGCGTGTTGGCGGGTCCAGACGGAGAGTCGTTCGTTCATGGTGTCGGGGCGGCAAGGGAGGAGGAATCTTCGATGATGATAGCAACACCTCAGAGGTTCGGGTGATCCCGCGCCATCAGCGCCCCTTTGTCTTGGTTTGTCAGGAAATGGCGGCTGAGGTGTCGGGAGGGCATATCTTCAATCAGCGCATGATCCTTGAGGCTGAGCGGTCAGGCGTTCCTCTTCGCGCGCTGACGCCCAATCAGGTGCTGAAAGGTGAGGGGGCTGAGGCCTCAGTGTTCCTTTGGGACAGTCTGGATATTCCTTTATTGGCGGCCTCTGGGGTCACCTCCCTTCAGGGCTCTCACGGGCTTTTCATCCATTTCCTTCCCTTTGAAAACCCCCTTTTTGAGGCGGCCGAGCGCCTTCGGTGGCGCGCACAATTCGATCGCGTCGTGGCGCAGGTTGACTTCATTATCACGACGGGGGTCAACGCGCGACAGAGGATCCAGGGTCTTTGGCCTCAAAAGCCCTGTGGGCTGGTGATTCCTGGGGTCAGTGGGGGCTTTATTGCGGCGCGGTCATCGCTTCAGCGTAGTTCCCCGCGGGGTGTGGCCCAGATCGCGACGGTTGCGGGTCTGGTCCCCGGCAAGCGGCTGTTGCCGTTACTGGAGATGTTGGCGGGCTGCCCTGGCGATTGGCATTGGCATGTGGTGAGTGGTCTCAGTGCGCCGGCTTATCGAAATGATTTTATCGCCGCACTCAAGCAATTTAATCTCAGCCAGCGAGTCACCCTTCACGATGCCCTCGGTCAGGCGGCGATGGCTAGGCTTTTGGCGGACATGGATCTATTTGCTTATTTTAGCGCCGAAGAGGTTTATGGCATGGCCTTGGCGGAGGCCGCAGCGGTGGGATTGCCGATCGTAACCACGAATGTGGGTGATGCCTCTCTCTTGGTCGAACACGGAAAGACCGGCTGGGTCTTTCAGGTGGATGATGCTGAGGGGTATCTTCAGGGGCTCAAGGGTCTTATCTTGGATGCCGGGCGACGCGCTTCTTTTCGGGTGGCCGCTTCGAGCCTTGGAGTGAGGCCCGCGTCTTGGTCTGAGTCTTTGACGTCGATGCTGGAATTCATGGAGCCATGGCGATAATCGCGCAAGAGCACATAAAAAAACCCCCGAGGTTGAAGTCGGGGGTTCTTCACTCAGCGGCGAGACCTTTGTCTCGCCATGCTCGGTTCGCTTAGCGGGCGATGTCCGGGCAAAGATCCCGGCCAATCAGATTACCGAAGCTAGCGAAGGCTTGCAGAAGTACACCAGCGATAGCCAGAGCCAACCAGCCAAAGAAGACAAAGCCGTAGTGCAGAGGCG
>RFVA01000211.1 GCA_009922685.1 Gammaproteobacteria bacterium
ACTTCGTGTTCCCAGCGATTCTGACCCCGGGTGCAATTCTTCTTGACACGGTTCTGCTGCTGTCAGGTAGCTACCTGTTCACCGCTATCATTGGCGCAATGGGCTGGGGCTTGATCTTCTATCCAGGTAACTGGCCGATCATGGCACCTTTGCACGTTCCAGTTGAATACAACGGCATGCTGATGTCTATTGCGGACATCCAGGGCTACAACTACGTCCGTACGGGTACTCCTGAGTACATTCGTATGGTTGAAAAGGGCACCCTGCGTACGTTCGGTAAGGACGTAGCACCGGTATCTGCGTTCTTCTCGGCCTTCATGTCCATCCTGATTTACTTCATGTGGCACTTTGTTGGTCGCTGGTTCGCTACCGTCCGCTTCATCAAGCAGTCTTAATTGACGGTTGAGCCTTAGAAAAAAAGGACCGGGAAGGCGTTGAGCCTTTAACGGTAGATTAAAAACTCGAGAGAGGAAGAACCATGAAACTACTCAACAAATGGTCCGCTGTAGCCCTGATGGCTGCTGTGGCTGCGACGAGCTTCTATGCTCCGACCGCATCGGCGCACGGTGAGAAGTCACAGGCTGCGTTCATGCGTATGCGTACGATCCACTGGTATGACCTGAAGTGGTCAAAGGAAGTGGTTAAGGTGAACGATACGGTTGAAGTAACCGGTAAGTTCCACGTGTTTGAAGGTTGGCCTGAAACGGTTGATGCACCTGAAAATGCGTTCTTGAACATTGGTATTCCAGGTCCAGTCTTCATTCGTAAGGCTTCTTACATTGGTGGCCAGCTGGTTCCACGTTCCGTTCGTCTTGAAATTGGTAAGACCTACGACTTTAAGGTTGTTCTGAAGGCGCGTCGTCCAGGTGACTGGCACGTTCACACCATGATGAACGTCAAAGGCGGTGGTCCAATCATCGGCCCAGGTAAGTGGCTGACGATTGAAGGCTCCATGGCTGACTTCAAGAACCCGATCACCACCCTGACCGGTGCAACGATCGATCTTGAAAACTACAACCTGGAAAACACCTACTTCTGGCACACCTTGTGGTATGTCTTTGGTCTGGCTTGGATTGTTTACTGGATTCGTCGTCCAGTGTTCCTGCCACGCTTCCTGATGGTCAATGCTGGCCGTGCGGATGAGCTGGTTTCTGGCGCCGACAAGAAGATTGGTATGGTTTTCGCTGCGGCGACCGTTCTGATCGTGATCTTTGCGATGTCTGCAGCGAATGGCAAGTACCCGATCACCATTCCTCTCCAGGCAGGTACCATGCGTGGCATTAAGCCAGCGGTTGACGAAAAGTCAGCGGTATCTATCAAGGTTGAAGATGCGACCTACCGTGTACCAGGCCGTGCGATGCGCATGAAGCTCACCATGACCAACAATGGCAATGCTGCTGTTCGTTTGGGTGAGTTCTACACCGCATCGGTTCGTTTCCTTGATTCAGACGTTTACAAGGACACCAGCGGTTACCCAGAAGATCTTCTGGCTGAAGACGGTCTGTCTGTCAGCGACAACAGCCCACTGGCTCCAGGTGAGACCCGTACGGTTGAAGTCACTGCAGCTGACGCGGCTTGGGAAGTTTATCGTTTGGCCGACATCATCTATGACCCAGACAGCCGCTTTGCGGGTCTGCTGTTCTTCTTTGATGCAGCTGGCAACCGGACGATCTCTCAGGTTGACGCTCCGCTGATCCCATCCTTCATGTAAGGCCTTGAGGTGCCGGGTTCGCCCGGCACCTGATGGTAAGGGATTTGAGGGCTCCTCACCGAAAGGTGGGGGGCCCTTTTTAATGGGCG
>RFVA01000212.1 GCA_009922685.1 Gammaproteobacteria bacterium
CTTACCGCCCTGATCAAAACGATCCACTGATCGCCCATTGGATGTCGCTTCGGTCGGAAATAAAGGGGTCGTAATACCCATCTCATTGCGATAGGCATCAGCAGAAAAAGACACCAAGCTCGCATGCTGGGCTTTCCAGCCAAATTTCCCTAATGCTTTTTTGCCGGGCGCTTCTAAGACATCGACCATAATCGACTGGCCCTTGATCAAACCTTTGGAGAGCTTCGGCTGATCGGCTGCAATCTGGAGGATGGCGCTATCCGGAATGGCTTCAATATAACCATCTCCAAGAGTACTGAGAGAAACACGGAATGTTTTGACATTCGCGTCCTTCGGAACGCGGGCTTGAATCGATGGATCAATCGCCTTGGCTGGAATGAGCGAGCCCCCAGGTGGATCGATAAAATTCACGCCATCAAAGTAACCCGCACGCTGGACTTTGACTGGGCTCGCACCCCCATCTATGGGCCCCTTGTGACAGGCTTGGCAGGAAACATCATTGAAAACAGGACCTAGCCCATCAGAAAGCGTCTCTACGTTATTAAATTCAGCTAGCCCAAGATCGTAATCTGCCTGCGTCAAATAGCCGTTGGTCAAGCCATCATAGCCTGCTGGGGCTTCAATACTTTGGGAGGCGATGGAAACCACACCAAGGAGGCTACCCAGAACCACTTTCGCGATGGTTGAAGGGGCAAAGACACCTTGAGTCATTTTTGACGTTTTTTCTTGAACGAACATTCAAACCCTCATGCGTTGGTGATACTTCAAGACCTAACGTTCCCAACCAACCCCCATGGGACATCCTTATTCCAGAGGGGTTTATTGAACGCAGCCGGTTAGGCCAGAATATTCACCGAGATAATGAGATTTTGCAACTATTTTTTGGAATATATTTATTACAAAACGATGAAGCCGAGCGCAGCCCGTTAAATCCAAATATTCACAGAGATCATGACGCCTTCAGCGCGCCGATTTAAACACACTCACCGCAAACTCTATGGATTTCCTCGCAATGAGGGTTGCGGCACCCATTTCATCAGAAGTTTTAAACTAAAAGATTGAGGAGCGCTTTATGGGGAGCGCCGGATAGCCAGGCTTAAAACCCAGCGTTGAAGTAAGGAGGAAGGCGGCATAATGCGCCCGAATCTCCATCAATTCCCATAGCGGAAACCTTGGGACAACGGCCTTTTAAAGAGCACCACTAAAAATTAATCCTCACCCCAGCATAACCTGTGGCGGGTGCGCCAGGACCCCAAAACTGGCTGGCTTGGCTATTTTGGAAAAAATTCTGTCCCAGCTGGGCATAGCTTTTGTAATGCTGGTCAAAGATATTGCGTCCAAACGCAAAAAGTTCGATGTTCTTGGTCAGCGTGTAACGCGTGTTGAGGTTCACCACCGTATAAGAAGGGATCTGGGGAGTCTGATTGGCGTTATCACCCCGAGCATACTGGCTCGAGGCATACTGGAGGTCTCCACCAAAAAACCACCCCTCGAATATCTGGTACTCACTACCAAACTTGACCGTATTTTCAGGAATCGAGGGGATCTTATCTCCTGGCTGAACCGTTTGGGCACCCAGTGCATTACCGAGTACTGCCGTGGTCTCGAAGGTCGCATCCACAAGGCCATAGCTCATGTACCAGTTTAGGGTCTCCAGAACAATGCCTGAGAGACCAAACTCGACACCTTGTCGCCGGGTGGCGCCCACATTACTGAAATAGCCATTAACCACGCTCCCTGGGCTATTGAGGAACAAGATATCGTTCTGGCTATTGGTCTGATAAAAGGCCATATTCCAT
>RFVA01000213.1 GCA_009922685.1 Gammaproteobacteria bacterium
GATAGGCATTTCGGTATCCCTGAATGATGGGATCACGGGTGTCGCTGACGTAATAGTCGACGCTCCCATCAAAGGCATCCACGATGATTTTGACGGAGTTTCGGATGTAGTTAAAGGGCTGGTCCTCCCGGTCCCGATTAAATCGTGCGGCCGAGCGCTTTGATCCTGGATACCAATTGGATGTGGTGTAGGCATCGATCACCCAGAAAATCCGTTTTGGAGTGATCACGATGTAGGGGTCATGATCAAGATTCAGGAAGGGCGTGAGTTCCTTGACGCGCTCAATGATATTGCGATGAAAGAGCGCCCGACTGTTGCCGGTGATGTTGACCGAGAAAAAGAGCTGTTCATCACGAAAATAAAGAGCGAACAAAAGCTTTCTGAAAAGAGAGCTGATGGGGACGCCCCCACGGCCGGTGTAATTGAAGCTGGATTGTTCATCAGCACTTGGAATGCCGACGAGATCTAGTTTGTTTGGAACAATGGCGTAGGTCAGATTCTCCTCGCCATAATAGATGTCGGGGCGCTCAATGGCATCAAACGTGGTGTTCGAGGAAATGGTCAAGTCTTTGAGATACCAGTGCATGGGGGTCTGGCCATCCTGCGCAGCCGGCGTTGCCACCGCTCCATAGCCGTGCGTATAGCGAAGATGCATGTTCTCCCAGTTCTGAGCGGGTTCTGGTAAGAGGCGAATATTGGTTTCACGCGCGGCAAGGTTCACCTGCTCGAGACGGCCGTTGATCATGTAGCGATCGACGTCGACGTCGGTGAAGTGGTAATAGGGCCTGATGCCTTGTAGTTGCTGGTAGACGTCATCCAAAAACTCCGGATCCCAAACCGGAATGTTATAGAGATGGGATCTTAGTTCAGGGTCGAGAACATCCTCATCGGGAAGTCCTGGGGTGATATCGATATTGATGATGTCGGTGAGGTCATAAGCCTTGAGGGTCGCATCGATATTACCCTCCATATGAGCGCGTTCTGATTTGACGGGATTAGGTTGAACGATAAAGCGATCCAGTGACTGGGGAATAGTCTCGATGTGACGCAGCCCGATCGAACTGACAAACAGCAAAGAAAAAATAATGAGCGGCATCCGCCCCTTGCGCTGGTGGACAAACCAGAGACCTGCAAGGGTGGTGCCGATGAGGCTGATGATGGAGAGCCAAATCAACGGCAGGTAATAGTCGGTCTCGAGGAACCCCGGACCAAAGAATTGTGGTTCATGGTCTTCGGTGTAGAGAAGATCATAACGCTCTAGAAGAAATCCCCAGGCGATAATCAGGGCGTTCACCAGGACGAGACCGCTCAAATGAATCTTAGGACCCCGTGCCCATTCTTTTTTCTGGCCGACCAGTAATCGATGCTCAAAGAAATAGAGGGTGGCCATCGCGCCTGAAAGAATCAGGGAGGCAATGAGCATTTCTTTTTGAATCAACTGAAAGACCGGGAACGAGAAGAGGTAAAAGCTGATATCTCGGTAAAAGAAATAATCCTTGAGTCCTGCATGGGGCCCAAAAATAAATAGAAGAGCACTATGCCAGTCCCTGTAGAACGGCATCGCGATGCCTGTGGCGAGGACCAGGGCTAATGGCCCATAGACCTTCATCGAGCCGGTTTGAAAAAGGTGTAGAACCTTCTGGCGTCGATTGAATTCCCGCTGACTCATGGCCGCGAGCCACGCATGGTCGACCCCAAGATAGCTCGATGCGGCGAGAAAATTCAAAAAAAACAGCAAAAAGAAGAAGAGGGTGATCGAGCCTGCAATAATGTAGCGATAGAGGAGCTTTAGCCAGAAA
>RFVA01000214.1 GCA_009922685.1 Gammaproteobacteria bacterium
CTTCGCGCTGGTTCTTTCAAACGTCCTCGCCGCCAAACTGCCTGGCATTGATAATCCCCATGCCTACGCGCTCTACCTGATGGCGGGCACCCTGGCCTGGGGCCTCTTTTCTGAAACCATCAGCCGCTGCCTCAACCTCTTTGTTGAACAAGGGGGGGTCATGAAGAAAATCTATTTTCCAAGGATTACCCTACCAACCATCCTGGTGGGATCAACCCTTCTTAATAATGCGCTTCTTTTTGTCAGCATCCTGATCATCTTTGGGGCCTTAGGCCATGCCCCAACCCTTCAAGTCCTTTGGGTGCCGCTCTTGACCTTGATCACGGTCACCATGGCGCTGGGGATAGGTCTTATTCTGGGTATCTTCAATGTGTTTCTGAGGGACATTGCTCAGATTGTTCCGGTGCTCCTTCAAATTCTTTTTTGGTTTACACCGATCGTCTACCCGATCGCCGCGATTCCCGAAAGCTTTCGGCGGTTCCTTGATTACAACCCCATCTACCCCCTGATTGCGGCCTACCAGAATGTTCTGGTGTATGGCTTGATGCCCGAAGTGTTGCCGCTTTTGAAAATTATCGCTCTTTCGTTGATCCTTCTTTTTCTGGGGCTCCATATCTTTCGGCGCGCCAGCCCTGAAATCGTGGACATGCTGTGAGCCTTTTGACCGTCGATCAGCTGGGCAAGGCCTATCGGAGTTATCACCCCGAGTGGCGCCGGTTTGCCCGCTGGTTTGGGATGCCCTTTAAGCCTTCAAGCGAAACCTGGGTCCTTCGACATGTCAGCTTCTCACTCGCCCCAGGCGAAGCCCTTGGGATTGTGGGGCAAAATGGCGCCGGTAAAAGTACGCTTCTAAAACTCATCACGGGCACCCTCCAGCCGACTGAAGGGCGAGTGATCGCTCAAGGGCGAATTTCAGCCATTCTCGAATTAGGTCTTGGCTTTAATGGAGAACTGACCGGCCGTCAAAATGCCATTCATGCCTCAGGGCTGATGGGGGCTCATCACGATCAGATCATCGAGGCCATCCCATCGATTGAAGCCTTTGCAGAAATTGGCGCCTATTTCGATGAACCCGTTAGAACCTATTCCAGCGGGATGCAGGCGCGCCTTGCCTTCGCGGTCGCCACCGCCTTCAGACCCGACATTTTGATTGTGGATGAAGTTCTCGCGGTGGGAGATGCCTACTTCATTCATAAAAGCGCGAACCGGATTCGAGAGTTTCAGCAAGCAGGGACCTCCCTGATCGTCGTCGCCCATGATCGCGCGGCGATACAAACCCTCTGTGATCGGGCCATTTTGATCGACAAGGGAATGCCCCTAATGGAAGGGGCTCCCGAAACCGTTCTTGATTTCTATAACGCCCTGATTGCCGAAAAAGAATCAGCCACCATCCAGCAAAAAACGCTACCAGATGGCCGTGTTCAAACCCTCTCAGGCACCGGCGAAGCCAGCGTCATCGATATCCAGCTGAGAGATACAGATGGAAGGCCTTTAGAGTATGTCGTTGTCGGTCAAGAGGTGGTGCTCATGGTCGACATCCTCTTGAAGGCTGATCTCCCGGAACTCGTTTTTGGCTACCTGATGAAGGACCGTTTAGGCCATACCATCTTTGGCACGAATACCTTCCATCAGAAGATCCCCCTTGAAGAACTTAAAAAAGGCGAGCAACTCCACCTTGAATTTAGGTTTAAAGCCGACCTTGGAGATGGCTCTTATTCCATCAGCACCGCCCTTCACACCGGGGACACGCATGTTGCTCAAAACTATGA
>RFVA01000215.1 GCA_009922685.1 Gammaproteobacteria bacterium
CCAACCGCTACCCCGGTCTTTTTTTCGCCGAAGTCGAAACCGAGAAAGGTGGCAGGCGCCATCTCCCCTCTTGAGATGGCTTCAACCATGACCCGCCTGCATCGTTAAAAGACCGATATCAATGCCCATCTGCTCCGCTGCGGCCCGCCATCTTGAAGCCGCTGGCCGATTAAAAATAATCGACTGCTCCGCTTCGGTATTGAGCCAGGAATTTTGGCCAATCTCGGCCTCAAGCTGGCCCTTACCCCAACCGGCATAACCTAAGGCCAAGAGCATGTGAGAGGGGCCTTCACCCAGACTCAAGGCTTCAAGAATATCCCTCGATGTGGTTAAGGCTAAGGTCTCTGAAATCCTCAAGGTTGAATTCCAATCACGCCCCGTCTCATGAAGGACAAATCCTCGCTCCGGCTGTACCGGCCCTCCAAAATAAACCGGCATCTGACCACATGCTTCATTACTGGAGATGATACCCATCTGTTCAAGCACATCACTCACCGTGAGATCAGAGGGACGATTGATGATGATCCCAAGAGCCCCTTCCTCATTATGCTGGCAGAGATACGTGACGGTTTTTGCAAAAAAAGGATCCTCAAGCCCCGGCATCGCGATCAGGAACTGGTTGGTGAGGTTAGCGGGGACTTCAATCATGGGTCATAGTATCGGTTCTGAAACCCCGGACGCGCAAGCACCCTTCTCGCCAGGGAAGAAGAGACCCCACGCCTTCACTCAGCACCTCGGGTTTCAAGGTGATCCTGACCATCAAAGCGCCAGGTCCTCGTGATCACCAAGATATCCACCTCGCTCAGGATATCAGGCGGGAGTGGCGCAAAAGGAGCGGCCATTTTGACAATCTCCCGCGCGGCCTGATCAAGCACCTCATGACCTGAAGAGGTCTGCACCTGAGCTGAATAAAGGCTGCCATCGGGACGAATCCCCACCGCCATCACCAGAACTCCCGAAAGCTTCTCTTTTCGAGCGGCTTCTGGAAAATTAAGGTTCCCCACTCGCTCAACCTTGTCGTGCCAAGCCGCCTCATAGGCCGCCACAACGGCGCGATGTTCCTTGACCTTCGAGGTATAAACGATTTTTTTCTGACTCACCTCGCGGGTCTTCTCACGCGTCATCCCGGAAGTCACCTCGGCGATCTGCTGACTCAAAAGCCCTCTCGAAAGAACGGGGCGTGGGACTTCACTTTGGGATTCGATGGGTTTAAGAGGCGATGGAGGCTCTTTTAAAGGGGGGTTTGGAGCCGCCTTTAAAGCGTTTTTATCCTCCCCCTTTTTAGGGGGAGATGGCGTTTTGAGCTTGGGTGATGAAGGAAGGCTTTTCGGGGCCGACTTTTGAGCCAAGGGCGAAGGCGCTGGCATTAATTCAAAGGTCATGTCTTGACGCCTCAAAAGGGGGGGCTCCCTTTTGAAATCGATGCTCCAAAGGATCACCCCATGAAGCCCTAAGGCGATCAGGAGCGCGATAAAAAAAGGGGGCCTTGAGGGCATTGCTGAAATCAGTGGCGCTCCTTGAGGAGCGCCTCGATGGCATCAAAGAGATCACTCGCGATATGAAGGCCAAACTGCCGATCAAGTTCCTGAATACAAGTTGGACTGGTGACATTAATTTCGGTCAGCGACCCGCCGATGACATCGAGGCCGACAAAAATCAGTCCTCGCCGCCGAAGTTCAGGCCCTATGGCTTCAGCAATCTCGAAATCCCTTTGAGTCAAAGGCCTTCCCTCCGCGCGACCGCCTGCGGCGAGGTTGCC
>RFVA01000216.1 GCA_009922685.1 Gammaproteobacteria bacterium
GCGATCATCGATCGCGAGGGTCTTCGCCAAATCACCGATACCGGGGCCATTGAAGCGATCATCGATGCGATCATTGCTGAAAATCCGGCTCAGGTCGAAGGCTACCGATCAGGGAAAGACAAGCTTTTTGGATTTTTCGTCGGACAAGCCATGAAAGCGACCGAAGGTAAGGCGAACCCAGCCCAGCTCAATGAGCTTCTAAAGAAAAAGCTTTCTTAAACCATCCCCCCATAAGGTCACAACCCATGAGTGATGAACAGCAATCCTCGAGTAATCCCCGTGAAGCTCTGTTTCAAAGGGTCATGGGTTTTGCAGCACTCCTTCAGGGACTTGCAAAGCGCTTTATCGGGTTGGCCCGGTTTCTGACCCTTTCAGGGCTTCTAGCCGCCCTTATTCTTGATAGCCTTATCGTCCGAAGCTTTGATCTTTCCATGGTTTGGGCGCTCATTATCGGCAGCTTGTTCATGCTGCCTGGGCTGGTCATTGGCTGGGGCTGGTACATCTTGAATGAGGCAACGACCCTCCCAGGCCGTCTCCTTGGCTGGTTCAACAACGCAAAGGCCTATGCCGGCTCTGTATCAGAGCGCGCCAAAGCACAGGTTGTCGAGGGCATCAAGAAAGAAGGGGGGCTTCATGACTTAAAACAATTAGGCGGGCTTGCCTTTGATATTACCTCGATGGGCCTTGATACCTCAGGCCTTCTGGCTATTCTCGGGGGATCCCTAAGCCTTACCAACCCCTTGGTTTTGGTGGCCATGATCATTGCCGCAGCCTTGGTCGGACTCCTTGATGTGGCCGCCCTCATAGCTGGCGTGATATCGCTCTTTAGCTAAACGACTTGGCATCCTCGCTCCAAAGGAGAAAGCGCTGCTTCCCGTGGCCATCCAGAATATCTGGATATACAAGGCTGGTCGTATGTCAATCTCGCTCGGGGTGCATTATCCAGGTCGAGAAAGGGGGCAATAGTTTGGCCGTGCGGCTCCCTGCCGCCGCAGTAGAAGCTCTGGAACTTTAAGAGGGCGACCACATCTACATTTTGGTTGCCGGCAGCCGCTCCTTTGAAATAAAAAAGAAGCCTGGGGCCGGTGAACGGTTAAGCCGATTGCGACAATACAGAAGATGCCTCCCAGCCGATTTCAAGTTCGATAGACTCGAAGCACATGAGCAAGACTAGGGTATTCTTTGACACCAACGTTTTACTGTACCTACTCTCAGCAGATACCCCAAGGCCGACCAAGCGGAACAGACCATCGCCCAGAGCGGTGTTATGAATGTTCAAGTACTGAATGAATTTTGCTCCATTGCTTCACGCACACTGTTGGTGCGGACACTCCGTCTACCACTGCCGGCAAGGACACCATCAACCCGCCGACTGGTGCTGCTGCGACCACCCTGGGCGCTTTCGATGTGATCGACGGCCGTGCGGGTAGCGATACCCTGAACATCTATACCGATTTGGACGGCGTTGTCGGCCCTCTGAACCGAGTTCAGCAAGGCACCCTCAAGAACGTTGAAATCATCAACATCTTCAACGGCAATGCTGGCATCCAGCACATCTCTAACGCTGGCACGTACGCGGGCACTTTGGATGCGTCCAAGTTTGTTGGCGCAACCCAAGTCTGGCAAGACACCAATGCTGCAGATGTTTCTCAGTTGGCCGATGGGGTCACCGCTGGCCTTGCGTAATTGACTACTGCCAGGAACTTTGATGGCCTTTTAAGGCCTGGTGATCATTTTGGATGAGGGTTGAGGG
>RFVA01000217.1 GCA_009922685.1 Gammaproteobacteria bacterium
ATTTGACCGCCTCCGGCAAAAATTCTAAGGAGGACGCCCAGGCAGAGAGAGAGAACGGCAAAAGCGACGAGGATTTCAAGCAAAGAAAAGCCTGATTGCCTCCTCCCTATCTTAATGTTCACCCGAATCCTCTTCGCCGATCGTGATCTCGCCGGTTAACCAGTTGATATCAACGACCCGAGTTTGCTTGGCGGCGATCAGGGTCACCCTGCCGCCCGTTGCTGATCCATCTGGGAAGAAACGAATGCGTCCGGTTCCCTCATCAAGGGTTTCGGTTGACGTTGTGAAAAGTCCGAGTTCAATCCCGGAAGGTAAGCGATAAAGTTTGGGTCTTCCTGAGACGCGATAGGTGTGATGGATGGTATTCAGTTCGAAGAGGGCGTCTTCCCCTCGAATCATCGCATGGCCTCGGGTGTATCGAAGCGCCGAGGCGACGTCGCGCGATGCGGAGTAGAGTTGGGCTCTCGCGATGGCTGGACCGAAGCTTGGGACCAAGGTGCCCATCACGATGCCGGCGATGGCTAGCACGATGAGCATCTCGATCAGGGTAAACCCCTGAACTACGGGCCTTTGGCTCTTCAGAGCGTTTTGAGTCTCAAACATTTTTGGTAGCGACGCGTTAAGACCGGTCGCCACCATCGGGTATTCAGAGGCTTGCTTTGAAGTCAAAGGGTCCGAGGGAATCACTCCCAGCTATTAACGTCCAGATCTTCACCGTCACCGCCTTCGGTGTTATCGGCGCCCAGCGTAAAAATATCAAACTTGCCATGCTCCCCTGGGATTACATAGTGATAGGGGTTATTCCATGGATCAACGGGCATTTTCTTTTTCCGAAGATAAGGTCCGTTCCAGAATTTGGCCGTGGAGGGTTGCTCAATCAGTGCCCCAAGGCCCTCTTCTACACTTGGATAGCGGCCGGCATCCAATCGATACATGTCGAGGGCTGAGGCGAGCTCTTCGATTTGGAGCTTGGCGGTTTTGGTTTTTGATTCCCCGAGATGCTTGATGACTTGAGGGCCCACAAGACCGGCGAGTAAACCAATGATGGCCAGAACAACCAGGAGTTCGATCAGGGTAAAGCCGCGAACGGCCTTCAGTGGGTGGCGATGGATGTTGATGTTTGCTGGATTCATGCGATGTCTTCTTGATAAAAATCGGTGGTATCGATGCGTTGAAGAGCGGTGGTCTCACCCCCGTCCTCAGTGAAACTATTCTCCCATTTTAACGTGAGATAGGCGAATGGATTTGAACTGATGGCGCACTAGAAGGCGAGATCATTGACGCTGAGGATGGCCATTAAAATAGAGATAATAATACCCCCGATCATCAATCCAAGACCCACGATAAGGATCGGCTCTAGAAGCGCCAGGAGGCGCTGAATGGATATCTTGATTTCCTTGTCATAAGTCGTCGCCACCCGATCGAGCATTTCCGGGAGCTGGGCAGACTCTTCACCGAGTTTGATCATCTGCATGGCCAAGGAGGGAAAGATCTGTGCTTCCATGAGGGGGGCGGTGAGCCCGCCGCCTTCCTTAAGACTTGAGACGGCCAATTCTAATTTCTGGGCGACCAGACGATTTTCAAGCGTGTCCTTGACGATCGAGAGTGCAGCCAGGAGGGGAACGCCATTACTTAGGAGAGTTCCAAGGGTCCTGCTGAAACTAGCGACCTGAAATTTCAGCATTAGATCGCCAAAAAGGGGTAGTTTCAGCATCCAGCCATCCCAAATCAGGCGCCGAATGGG
>RFVA01000218.1 GCA_009922685.1 Gammaproteobacteria bacterium
CTCAGCATGCCGTTGAGATTTCTAGCGGTGGTGAGCCGTTGTTTCTGATCTCCGAGGTGGAAACCTTTGATTTCTAAACCGACCATCGGATTTAACATATTCACAGAGGCAGCAAATCAATGTCTAACAGGCCGTTGATTTTTGACCCTGCGCCTCCGGCGCTGGACCTCTGAAATTCCAAAATTTTGGCATCCGCGATTTTTTACAAGGAAATGATCGTCAAAACCTCATATTTATCGGCAAGTACCCCTTTTGAGGGTGATTTTGGCCGTTATTTATGGGTTTTTCGACCCTTTCTGCTAACTAACCGCGTAATGCCACCCAAAAAGCTTACCCATTCGCGTCAGGTTATAGGCTGCGAAGGTAAATGTGACCTGGGCTTTGACTCTGTCGAGTCCTCGGAACTTTGTTTTTCGAAGTCCCCCAACCGTTTTCGCCCAGCCAAATACTTCCTCAATCCGTTTTCGAATCTTGAGGCTTTTCCGATATCCCTCATGCCGGGTCGTTCGACCATCCACAGCCGAGCCGCTGACCTTGCTTGCGACATGGGGCGTGATGCCTCTCTTTCTTATCGCCTGCACGAACTCTTCGACGTCGTATCCCTTATCTGCACCGAGGGTCGCTCCCTTCTTCAGGATCGTCCGGCGGGCCATCGTTTTGGCCGCTTCACGCTCGGCGGTTCCAGAGGTGATCGTGGTCTCGGTATCAACCACCAGTCCAGTTCGGTTCTCCATCAGGGCATGGCCCATATAGCAGAGCTGGCTCTTATCACCCTCGGACTTCTTGTAGATCCGGCAGTCTGGATCCGTCGTCGAGGCATGGGTCTCGTTGGAGCGTTTCTGTCCTCGGAAGTCGACATCCGGATTACGGCCACTGCCTTCCGGCGGGTTATCGGATCCATCCTTCGGTCTGAAGCTCTTCATCGAGGCCCAGGCTTCGATCAAGGTTCCGTCCACCGAAAAGTGGTCGTCAGAGACCAGTTGCTGCCATTCCGCCAAAGCCAGAACTCGACCAAAGAAGACCCGAATGATTTCCTCATTGAGGAGGCGATCCCGGTTTGCCGAAAAGGTGGAATGATCCCAAACCGAATCATCCATGGTCAGGCCCACAAACCAGCGATACAGCATATTGAAATCGATCTGCTGAACCAATTGCCGCTCCGAGCGAATACTGAAGAGAACCTGCAGCAAGCTCGCCCTCAAAAGCCTTTCAGGCGGTATCGAACGACGGCCGGTCTTGGCATAAAGCCCAGCAAATTCGGAATCCATGCTCCTGAGAAGCAGATCCACCACTTTTCTAAGGTTTCTAATCGGATGCGAGGACGGGATTCGTTCCTCCAGCGTCCGATAACTGAAAAGCTCGTTCTGGGTGATGTCGGCGCCGCGCATTGGAAACCTCAGGAATCAGTCAATCCTTCTATTTTATCAAAAAGATCAATCAGATAGGTGAATAATGGCCCCCATCAGCCCATTTTTTCAGTCCCGGGAGACCACCCATCCCAGCCGTTTTTCAACAGCCTGCTAACTCTATCAACAAACTAACAAAGGTGGCTTATAAGCGCATTAGGTGGCTGGGTCTGCTGCCTGTTGTCTTTTTGGTTGGATTAATGCCAACTATTGCCCAAGCGCATCGCGGTGCGCCTGACGAGGCCGATGCTTGCGTTACGAGGGTTGGTTTTGAACGAGTCCATTTCACGGCCTATACCCCGA
>RFVA01000219.1 GCA_009922685.1 Gammaproteobacteria bacterium
GTTGTCCAGCCAGTGGTTCGGCTGGAGTGGGTCCATGCCTTTGACACCTCCCAGCAAACAACGATTGTGAGCCCTTCCGGTGGTCTCCAACCGATTCAAAGTGTCGCTGGCGTTCCTGACTGGGCCAATATTACTGCGGGTGTCCAGAGCGTCTTACCAGAAGGTCTTACTGCCTTTCTGAACTATCAGGGACAAGCCATGAACGGTGGGCGAAACAATGGCGTGATGGCTGGACTCCGGATGGAGTACTAGCACCTCCATGAAAAATAACAGCCCAATGACACACTCTAGCTCAGATATTGCCTCGAGATCACGATCATGAGATCGGCGTTCGCCTCTTATTTGTTGCTGTTTTTTTTCCTAGCTGCCGCAGGGAGTGCCAACCCCGCTCGGGCAGGCACTCCCTGCCAGAACTTAATGGTCGATAGTGCCAAATTGCTGGCCCAGGGTCTGATCAACTGCGATATTGCTGCCACGCAATCAAAGCCCTGCGAGGATCCCACGCTCGCGTTCAAGGCCGCCTATGACGCCATCAAGAGCTCAACACCCCAAGGCTGCGGGTTTCTCTATGAAACTCACTATGTGATCGATAAATGGTCGAATATTTTTTTACCCACCCGCGATCAAGAGTGCACGATTTCGGCTTGTAAGGCGTCTGGAGATAAGCGACGCAACCTTCGGACCATAGATCAACTGTTTATTGGCGAATTCAACAGGCTTTTTGGTGCCGGCTGTGATGACACTCGATTATCGCTGAATGCAACCTTTACCAAGCGACTTACAAACCTCAGCGCCGGGAAATCGTATAGAGAAGCCGTTGCGGCGCGTCAAAGCGCATTGCTTCCCACGATTGGTGCTCTCTGTTCCGACATTATAAGTGCTGCTACCGTCGATGCCTCACTGGCCACCTTAACGACAACTACCGGCATTTTGAATCTCATTGACGTCGTTAATGGAGCGATCATCAACGCGGCTGTTCATGATCCTCAAGGGGAGCTTCGAGGGGTCACCCGCTTTTCACTTAGTTGGGGACGGGTTGATCAAGCCGGTCTCCTGGATATCCCGAATGGGATCCCATTGGGAGACAGCGTCTTCAAGTTACCTCTCTTTCGGGAAAAACTGCTCCAAGACGCGGCCGATGATGAATGGCGTCCTATTTTGGTCAGCCTCCTTGATGCCGGCAGCAACCTCAAACGGGTGGTTGGACCGATATCGGTTCGTGCCGACATCATTGCGCCTGGATCACCACTGCTGGTTTTTCCAAGTCGAATTGCGCTTGACGCTGCGGGCTCGATTAAAGTGGTGGATGGACTCAACACACCCAGCACATTCACTCAAGACCAAATTACTCTAGTGGCGAAAACTGACTCTCTATTTCATGGGAAATCTGGCCCCTATCTTTCAGCATCAGCAAGTCAACTCAAGGTGACGGTCGGCGAAACGGATGTAGCTACCTTACCCAAGGACATCAGTAACGTTGGTCCCGGAGGCACGATCCAAATCGTGATCCCAAAATCGGTCTTTGGAGGACAAAAAGGGAGTGTTTTAGCGTCTGCCCAGTTGATTGATCAGGCGGGCAATCAGGGTCCCCTGGTGACGAGCACCCTTATTGTGGACATCGATAAACCGATTGTTCCTGATCTCGCCGAACCAGAGATTAAGGACGGCGGAATCACCTGCAGAGGCCTCGGGCCCATCATCAA
>RFVA01000220.1 GCA_009922685.1 Gammaproteobacteria bacterium
GCCGTTTGAATCAAACGCTCGGTGCCTTCAGCCCCTAAAAAAAGGGGGCCTAAGGCGATGGATTGACCTCAAGAACGATCTTTCCAAGGACCTGACTGTCTTCAAGGAGACGGTGCGCTTTAGCCGCCTCACCAAGGGGGAGCACCTTTCCAACCTCAAGTCTCAGTTGCCCCCGAGCGATGAGATCGGCGCTGAAATTCAGCATCTCAACCTGACGAAGACGCGCCGCTTCCATGTCCCGAAGCTGTGGGGTCAGCATCAATTCAAAGCCGATCCTAAGATTGCGAAGGCGAGCCTCCTTAAGATCTATAGGCCCTGGATCAAGGAGGGTGACCAAATCCCCAAAGGCGCGGGTGCAATGGATACTTCTTGAGAAAACCTCCGAACTGACCATATCAATCACAAGATCCGCCCCAAGCCCCTGGGTTAAATGGTTGACCTCCACCACAAAATCTTCTTTTGAGTAATCGATGGTTTCATCAGCGCCTAAGGATTTCGCAAAATCGTGATCCTTGGTGCCCACCGTGGTGATGACCCTCGCACCCATATGCTTTGCGATCTGAATGGCAACATGCCCGACCCCCCCAGCTCCTCCATGAATGAGGACGGTCTTTTGAGCGTCAAGACGCCCCCGATCTCGGAGCATCCCGATGGCGGTGATCAAGACCAAAGGACCCGCCGCCGCCTCGATGAAATCAAGAGATTCTGGCATGGGGGCAGCCCAACGCTGATCAAGGACGGTCCATTCGGCATAGTTGCCAGGATCAAGGCCCAAGCCCCCATGACAGAACCAAACCCGATCACCCACCTTGAAGCGATCAACGCCAGGTCCTACCTCCATTACGATGCCCGCCCCATCACAGCCCAAAATGGCCGGCAACGGGCCAGGTCCTAAAAGCCCCTGCTGTCGAATCTTGGTATCAATGGGATTGACCCCAGCCGCCATCAATTGGACCTTGATATCGGTCGGTGACTTTATCACTATCACCGGCGTTTCGACATCGGACCAGATCAGTTCATCCGGGCCTCCAGGGGACCTCATCACAATGGCTTTCATGGCTTAGTGCTTTTCTATGAATGTCAATCTTGGGTTTTAGGGCATCCATCGCCCCATGGTTTCTCGCTTGGCAGGGGATTCCAAGAAAGGCCTTCGAGCCCCCTCATAATGATCGCTCCAATAGGGCATCAGAAAGTTAGAAACGATGACTTTTCCCTGAGCGCTACTGGCATGGACAAATTGGTCATTACCCAGGTAAATCCCGACATGAGAATAAGGCTTTCCCGTGGTATTAAAAAAAACCAAATCTCCAGGTCGCTTCAGGCTTTCCTCCAAGGGTGGAAGAAAAAGCGCCATGTCTTCGGCAGTCCTTGGAAGATGAACGCCATAGTGGCCATACACATAATGGACCAACCCTGAGCAGTCAAAACCCCGCTCCGGAGTTTCCTCACCAAATTGATAGGGGCTATCGAGAAGATGAAGGGCCTCTCGAACCACGGGGAGAGGCGTCGAGTCCCCCCCAGAGGATACGGGCGGTCCCTTTGGCGCTGAACTGCAGCCCACAAGGAAGGCCAGAACTAAAAACCCTAGCGGCCTTAACAGTAATCCCCTCCATGGATGCCTTAACACCACGACACCAGCCTCTATTCAAGGCCCCACTGGCCTCGGTAGGCTTCATAACCGCC
>RFVA01000023.1 GCA_009922685.1 Gammaproteobacteria bacterium
AGGGGCCTTAAGGCCCCTGCTTTCGTTTTGAAGGTCTTCAGGTTAACATGCGAGAAGAAGGTTTTTGATGTTCTTCACAGAGTAGGAGCCTAGGATGTCACTATTTGTAACGACCTTTTTGATCATCGCTGCGGTCATCGCAATGATGGCGGTGGGTGTCATGTTTGGTCGTGGTGCCATCAAAGGGAGCTGCGGCGGGATTAATGGGGGTTCTTGCCCCTGTACCCAGAAATGCGAGAAGCGTAAGAAATACGAACTTGCGCAGGGTGAATCCAACTAAGCTTGGTTGAATCGCTGTTGAATAGGGCTTGATGCTGTCAAGCGAGGGATCTGACCCCGGTGACGGCTGGCACCTTCTTCTGGTATGACTACGAAACCTCCGGGCTCCATCCCGGGTGGGATCGTCCTCTTCAATTCGGAGGAATCCGAACCGATCTAACGCTCCAGCCTATTGGAGACCCGGTTGTGCTTTACGCCCAACTGACCCCGGATGTGCTCCCGCATCCCGATGCCTGTCTGTTGACGGGAATGACGCCTGAGGGTATTGCCGATAAGAGCCTTCGTGAATGCGATTTTATCGATCGTATTCAGCATGAATTTCTGAAGCCCCAGACGTGTGTCCTTGGCTACAACAGTCTTCGTTTTGATGACGAGGTCACCCGCTATACCCTCTTTCGGAACCTGATGGATCCCTACGCCCGGGAGTGGCGAAATGGGAATTCCAGATGGGATATCATCCAGTTGGCTCGCATGACCAGAGCCCTTCGGCCTGAGGGATTGATATGGCCTCTGGATTCCCAAGGTGTTCCGAGTCTTCGGCTTGATCAATTGACCCGCGCAAATCAAATCCCCCATGAGTCGGCTCATGATGCGATGAGTGATGTCTTTGCGACGATCGGTCTTGCGCGTCGTATCAGATCGCGTCAGCCTCGCCTGTTTGACTACTTGTTGGCGCATCGCGGAAAACAGGCGGCCCTTCATCTCTTGGCGCCCGGTCAATGGACGCCACTGCTTCATGCATCAACGCGCTACCCAATGGTGCACGCTCAATTGGGTTTGATCGTTGCTGTGGCCATCCATCCTGATCGATCTAATACCGTCATCGCCTATGATCTTTCTTTTGATCCGGCGGTATTGAAGGAAAGACCGATCATTTCTCAAGAGACGCCTTATCCGCGTCAAGCCTTATTTACGATCAAATTGAATCAATGCCCCGCGTTAGCCCCTATCTCGGTGCTGCGGGCTCAGGATGTTGAACGACTGGAGATGGATCCTAATCAGGGTCTAAGACACCTAAAGGCGCTTCGAGAAATCGATGTATTAAAGACGCCACTGGCTCAAACTCTCTTTGAAGAGGGGGTTCCTCGACGGTCAAAGGATATTGATAGTTCACTCTATGAGGGTTTTCTGGGGGATAGAGATCGCAAGACACTGGATCAATTCCGCCTTTTGTCGCCTGAGGCGATGAGCGCTGCGCGGCTTTCTTTTGAGGATGCCAGACTTCCTGAAATGATTTTTAGATTCAGGGCGCGCAATTACCCTGAAACGCTCAATCCTGAAGAGCGGAGCCGGTGGCAAAAATTCTGTCGAGATCGGCTCCTGGGTCAAGATACGGGAGGTGGGTTGACCCTTAAGGATTTTGAGGATCGATTGAATGAGTGGAGTCTAAGAGGGGATCTGACGACGCTTCAAAGAGAGACCCTCGATGGCCTTCGGCGGTTAACGAGCCTGCATCAAGCTTAGCCCTGGCGCATAGTTTTGTCATATACTTCCCCCATTTTAACGTTGAGAGTGAGGATGAAAACGATGAAAAAATGGTTGCCCCTATTGGCCGCGGTCAGTCTTTCTTGGGCCTATGTTGCCGATGCCCATGGCCCAACCCGTGAAAAACACAGCGAGTCCATTGAAATCAGTGCGGCTCCGGATGCAGTCTGGGCTTTGGTGGGCGATTATGCGCATCCTGAAAAATGGATGCCAGTCGTCGAGAGCGCAACCGTCCAGGGGGGTAACGAGAAAGGAGCCATTCGTGAATTGAAGCTCAAGAATGGCTCAGGAACTCTCAAGGAAGAGCTGAAAAATATCGACGCGGAAAAGAAGCTCATTCAGTACAAGATTGTCGATCCGACCGATGCGGCGGTTTTCCCGGTCAACAACTACTCGGCAAAAATCACGGTTGAAGCGTCGGCAGCCGGTTCCAAGGTGGAATGGGATGCTGCTTTTTATCGGTGGTTCCTCAACAATAATCCACCCGATGGCCAGAATGAGGCAGCTGCTAAGGCGGCTGTTGAAAAGGTCGTCAGTGAATCCCTGGCGAATCTCAAGGCCGTGGCTGAGAAAAAGTAAGTATTGCTTGATGTCCAGCCGCTGGAAGACAGTGAACCATGCGGTGGCCTTGGCCGCCGCATTGTTTTTTGGGGGGGAGGTTTTAGCCGAGCCTTTTGCCTTCATTACGAATCAGAAGGCGAGTACGGTCAGCATGATCGACACGGCATCTGGTTTGGTGGCCAAGACCTTGCCTGTAGGGAAGGATCCTGCGGGGATCGCGGTTGACCGCGCCGCTCACTATGCCGTTATCACCAGCCCGAGTGTGGGTGAGGTCGCCCTTCTTGATGCCCGAAGTGGGGTTTTAAGGGGAGTGATGAAGGTGGGTGAGGGACCCTTAGGTGTGGCCATAAGCCCTGACGGTCTTAGGGCCTATGTGGCCGACTTCTATGGTCACTTCATTTCAGTGATCGATTTGCCAGAGGCTTCTATTCTGAAGCGCGTGCCTGTTGGTCATTACCCTTCGGGGGTTCTAGTGAGTCCCGATGGCGGCTCCATTTTCATTGCAGAGCGCGAGGACAATACCGTATCGCTGATCGATGCGACAGCGTTAACCGTTATCAAGACGGTCTCCGTGGGAAGGCATCCCTTTGGTTTGTATTTGGATCAAGGGCGCGGCCGTCTCTACGTGGCGAATGTTGAAAGCAATGATCTCTCCGTTCTCGATGCAAAGACCTTGGCACCCGTCGGGTTGGTTAAGGTCGGGGAGCGGCCTTATGCGGTGGCCAGTGCCTTAGGGGGGCGCCGTGTCTTTGTGACGAATCAATATGACAGCACCGTGTCTGTCGTCGATGCGGAGTCACTGGCGGTAATTGCAACGGTTCCTGTCGGTGAGTATCCCGAAGGGATAGCGGGTCATCCTGATGATCATCAAGTGTGGGTGGCTAATTGGTTCGACAATACGGTGACCGTTTTGGATGCGGAAAGTCTTCGAGTTCAAAAAACCATTGCAGTGGGGGATGGTGCACGCGCCTTCGGCGAGTTTATTTCCCTCGGGGCTCCTCGGAGCAGTGCCTCATCGGAATCCCCTTTTTTGCGATAGCCGGCTCCTCAGTCTATGGCGCTTTTAAGGAGCTCGAAGAGCTGTGGCCCTACCCGGTTATACCGCCAGCCGCGACTCAAGCGAGATGTCTGAGGATCATCAATAAGTTGTTCAAGGTCCTTGCGTGATCCAATCACGGCGGGCGATATCTGAAGATGAGCCGCTTCCGTCTGAATGATTCCTGCCATCCGTTTGATCAAGGCGCGCCTTGAAGGATCGGCCCTTGCGGCCAGAGGGTTTGGGGTGATGCCTTTCTCGTGTTGGTTGCTGGCCTTCAGCAGCGAGGACAGGGATGCCAAGGCTTCTTTTTGGGTCATCTGGTCGGCGCCTCTGATACGAATCAGGGTGTCGGTGGGGTCAGATTGTCTTGCCATCTGACACAGGGTGTCGTCTCGAACGACCCAAGTTCTTGGAATGTTGAGCGTTTTGGCAGTTTCTTCGCGCCATTGAGCAATGACTTTTGCCTGATCAAAGATCCGGGGCTCAAGATCACCAATGCCTCCGACCCGCTTCCAGCTTTCAGTGGGGTCATTTTCATATAAGGACGGGTCCAGAAGGGATTGGCAGTCCTCTTTAAGCCAAGACAGGCGATCTAGCTGATCGAGTTTGGCGAGAAGTGGCTCAACCGCTATGGCAAGGTAACGGACGTCATCGGCCGCATAGTCCAGCTGTGCTGTGCTTAAAGGGCGCTGCGACCAGTCCGTTCTCGTATGATCCTTTGGGAGGCTGACCCCGAGGGTGTCTTGGATGAGGGTGGCATAACCCATCTGATCGGGGAGCCCTAAAAGGCCCGCTACGAGTTGGGTGTCAACAATTGAGGTCGGGAGAAAGCCAAACTGTTGGTGGAGGACTTCGAAGTCCTGACGCCCAGCATGGACTATTTTTTGAATGGATGGATCTTGAAATAGCGCCTCAAGGGGGGCGAGGGAGGGGAGGCTCAAGGGATCAATGAGTGCAATATGACCCTCAAAGGCGATTTGAAGTAGGCAAAAATGAGGGTAATAGGTGCTTTCCCGGACAAATTCGGTATCGATCGCCACTCTTGAGGTGTTTTGAGCCGCTTCAATAAGTGAGGCCAGTTGCTCTGGATGCTGAATCAAGTGGTAGGGGGACTGGTCAGGCATGGGCTGGGCTTTAGGGGGACATCAACCTCCATTATAGGGGGTAAGTCTTTAGGGTGGTTGGCATTCATCTCAATGTTGGATGCTTGACATAAAAAGGCGGATTCTCCATAATCCGCAGTTCATCAATGCGCCCGTAGCTCAGTTGGATAGAGTACCTGGCTACGAACTAGGTGGTCGGGAGTTCGAATCTCTCCGGGCGCGCCAATTACCCTTTTGAGGTATTGGGGATGAACCGACTATTCCCCTGTAGCTCAGTCGGTAGAGCAAGTGACTGTTAATCACTGGGTCGGCGGTTCGAGCCCGTCCGGGGGAGCCATAACCAGTATGAAGGGCCCGCAGTGTGCGGGCCTTTTGTATTTAAAGGGTTCGTGCTACGCACGTTGGTGGTGAGTTTCCGTCGTTCATTACGATTCGCGGTTGACAGATCGCGGCCAATTCCGTAAATTGATCGGCTTTACTGTGGGGTGCCTTGACCCCTGCTATCCAGTATTTACTGAGCTGGAGACGGCGAACATCAGCAAGGCTCGAGCAATAACGCTTTTGGAGTTTGGTAATGACCACGATCAATCAGTTGGTACGGAAGCCGCGAGTCCGTAAAAAGGAAAAGAGTAACGTCCCTGCGCTTGAAAGTTGTCCGCAGCGGCGTGGCGTTTGTACCCGCGTATACACCACCACCCCTAAAAAACCGAACTCGGCGTTACGTAAGGTCGCCCGTGTTCGGCTGACCAACGGCGCTGAAGTCAGTAGCTACATCGGGGGTGAGGGCCATAACCTTCAGGAGCACTCCGTGGTCCTGATCAGAGGCGGTCGTGTAAAGGATTTGCCGGGTGTTCGTTACCACGTCGTCCGCGGTAGCTTAGATACCGCCGGTGTGGCCAAGCGCCGTCAAGCGCGCTCCAAATACGGCGCAAAGCGTCCGAAAAGTTAATCTGAGATTCGGGTAAAGACATGTCTAGAAGAAGAGTTTCGCAAAAAAGAGAGCTGATCCCGGACCCCCGGTTTGGCAGCACCACGCTTGCGCGGTTCGTGAACATGCTGATGCTTAGCGGCAAGAAGTCCGTTGCAGAGAGTGTTGTTTATGGGGCGCTCGATCAGATTCAAAACAAGATCGGAAACGCTGGCGATTCGCTTGAAGTTCTCCAAAAGGCCCTGGATAACGTCCAGCCTTTTGTCGAGGTCAAGTCACGTCGCGTCGGTGGCGCAACCTATCAGGTGCCGATTGAGGTGCGTCCAGGTCGTCGCGTCGCTTTGGCTATGCGTTGGTTGATTGATGCTGCCCGCAAGCGGAGCGAGAAGGGCATGGTTGCTCGGCTGGCTGGCGAATTGTTTGATGCGCATGAAAATCGGGGCTCTGCCGTGAAGAAGCGTGAAGATACGCACCGGATGGCGGAGGCCAATAAGGCGTTCTCTCATTACCGCTGGTAAGCCGTGATTCTGGCCATTTATCAAGGAACAGGATAGAGAGGCCTCACCGTGGCTCGCAGCACGCCCATCGAACGCTACCGCAACATTGGGATTTCAGCCCATATCGATGCCGGTAAGACGACAACGACGGAGCGGGTGCTGTTTTACACGGGCATCAATCACAAGATAGGCGAAGTTCATGATGGTGCCGCCACCATGGACTGGATGGAGCAGGAGCAGGAGCGCGGGATTACGATCACGTCCGCCGCAACGACCACCCACTGGCGTGGTATGGCGGTGAACTACCCGGAGCACCGTATCAACATCATTGATACCCCGGGGCACGTTGATTTTACGATTGAAGTTGAACGCTCTATGCGGGTCCTTGATGGTGCCTGCATGCTCTATTGCGCGGTGGGTGGCGTTCAGCCACAGTCAGAAACCGTCTGGCGGCAAGCCACCAAATATGGCGTCCCAAGGATCGCATTCGTTAATAAAATGGATCGATCGGGAGCCGACTTTTTCAAGGTCCATGAGCAGATGCGTCAGCGGCTCAGGGCCAACCCGATTGCGATTCAGATTCCGATAGGGGCCGAAGACACTTTCAAGGGTGTCATTGATCTCGTCAAAATGAAGTCGATTCTCTGGAGTGAAGAGGATCAGGGTGCGACCTTCGTGTATGGGGATATTCCCGCCGATCTCGCGGCAACGGCCGCAAAGTGGCGTGAGACCATGGTCGAGGCCGCAGCCGAGTCAGGCGAAGATCTGATGAACCAGTATTTGGAGGAAGGGGATCTCTCCGAGGAGGCCATCAAGCTCGGTTTGAGGCGGCGGACGATCGCCCTCGAAATCATCCCGATGCTCTGTGGTTCAGCCTTCAAGAACAAAGGTGTCCAAGCGATGTTGGACGCCGTCATTGATTATTTGCCTTCACCCGTCGACGTGCCCGCCATTCGTGGCACGAGTGTGGACAGCGACCAGCCGGTCGAGCGCCAGTCGCGTGATGATGAACCTTTCGCGGCGCTGGCCTTTAAGATCATGATGGATTCGTTCGTCGGCACCCTGACCTTTGTCAGGGTCTATTCGGGCGTTCTGTCCTCGGGTGACAGCGTGATTAATTCGCAGACCGGCAACAAGGAGCGCATTGGACGCTTGCTTCGAATGCATGCCAATAGCCGGGAAGATGTAAAGGAAATCCGGGCGGGTGATATCGCGGCCCTGGTAGGGTTGAAAGATATTGTGACGGGGACCACCCTTTCCTCACCGGATAAGCCTGTTTTGCTTGAGCGAATGGAGTTCCCGGAGCCGGTTATTTCGGTCGCGGTAGAACCTAGGACCAAGAGTGACCAGGAAAAGATGGGCACGGCACTCCAGCGTTTAGCGCAGGAGGATCCTTCGTTTCGTGTGCGCACTGATGAGGAGTCTGGCCAGACGATCATCTCCGGTATGGGTGAGCTGCATCTTGAGATTATCGTTGATCGGATGCGCCGTGAATTCAAGGTGGAAGCCAATGTTGGCGCCCCTCAGGTGGCTTATCGCGAAACCATTCGGAAGAAGGTCGAGCAAGAAGGAAAGTATGTGCGGCAGACCGGTGGACGTGGCCAGTACGGCCATGTATGGCTGCGAATTGAGCCTCTGGGATCGGGTCATTACGAGTTTGTGAATGGCATCGTGGGCGGTGTCATACCAAAAGAATACATTCCAGCAGTGGATAAGGGTATTCAAGAGCAGTTACAGAATGGTATACTTGCCGGCTACCCGGTGGTTGACGTCAAAGTAACCCTGTTTGATGGGTCTTACCATGACGTCGACTCCAGTGAAATGGCGTTTAAAATCGCCGGCTCGATGTGTTTCAAGGAAGGGTGTCGTAACGCCCAACCGGTGCTTCTTGAGCCGATGATGAGCGTTGAGGTGGAGACACCTGAAGATTATATGGGTGATGTCGTCGGTGATTTGAATCGGCGTCGTGGCGTCATCCTCGGCATGGAAGACAATGCTGGGGTGAAAGTCCTGAAGGCGGAAGTGCCCTTGGCGGAGATGTTTGGATATTCCACATCGCTGAGGTCGCAGAGTCAGGGCCGGGCGACCTACTCGATGGAATTTAAGAAGTATCAGGAAGCGCCAACCAATGTGGCTGACGCGGTGATCAAGAAAGTGTCGTTTTAGTTAAGAACGTTCTGCATTTTATTTAACGAGGTATCAGGGTCGTGTCTAAGGAAAAATTCACACGTAACAAGCCGCACGTTAACGTCGGTACGATTGGTCACGTCGATCACGGCAAGACGACCCTGACGGCTGCGCTGACGAAGGTCGGAGCGGAGCGCTTTGGTGGTTCATTCAAGGCTTACGATCAGATTGACGCGGCGCCTGAAGAGCGGGCACGTGGTATTACGATTGCAACGGCGCATGTGGAGTACGAATCACCGAATCGTCACTACGCCCACGTTGATTGCCCTGGTCACGCGGACTATGTGAAGAACATGATCACGGGTGCGGCGCAGATGGACGGAGCGATTCTGGTCTGTTCGGCGGCGGACGGCCCGATGCCACAGACGCGCGAGCACATTCTTTTGGCCCGTCAGGTGGGCGTTCCCTACATTGTTGTGTTCCTGAACAAGGCGGACATGGTTGATGACGCGGAACTGATTGAGCTGGTGGAGATGGAAGTTCGCGAATTGTTGTCGAAGTACGATTTTCCTGGGGATGACACCCCGATCATTCAGGGTTCTGCCTTGAAGGCGTTGGAAGGGGATCAGAGCGACATTGGTGTTCCTGCGATCATCAAGTTGGTTGATGCTTTGGACACTTACATTCCTGAGCCTGAGCGTGATATTGAAAAGCCATTCCTGATGCCGATTGAAGACGTGTTCTCGATTTCGGGTCGCGGCACGGTAGTCACGGGTCGTGTTGAGCGTGGCCGTGTGAAGGTTGGTGAGGAAGTGGAGATTGTTGGTATTCGTGACACGGTGAAGACCACGTGTACGGGTGTTGAAATGTTCCGGAAGCTTCTGGATGAAGGTGTGGCGGGTGACAACGTGGGTGTACTTCTTCGTGGCACCAAGCGTGAAGACGTTGAGCGTGGTCAGGTTTTGGCGGCGCCGGGTTCGATCAAGCCGCACACGCATTTTGAGGCTGAGATTTACGTATTATCGAAGGATGAAGGGGGCCGTCACACGCCGTTCTTCAATGGTTACCGTCCACAGTTTTACTTCCGGACGACGGACGTAACGGGATCGGTTGGGTCACGGTAAAGCTGATCGCGCCGATCGCAATGGACGAAGGTCTGCGTTTCGCGGTACGCGAAGGCGGCCGTACTGTCGGCGCCGGTGTGGTGTCGAAGGTTCTGGAGTAATTATCGTGCAGAAGCAGAGAATTCGTATTCGTCTCAAGGCATTTGATCATCGCCTGATCGATCAGTCTGCCAGTGAGATTGTTGAAACCGCAAAGAGAACGGGTGCTCAGGTGTTGGGCCCTATACCTCTGCCAACCAAGAAAGAGCGTTACACCGTTTTGATTTCGCCGCACGTCAACAAAGACGCACGCGATCAGTACGAGCTTCGGACGCACAAGCGGTTGATGGACATCATCGAGCCGACCGATAAGACGGTTGATGCTCTGATGAAACTGGATTTGTCTGCCGGTGTAGACGTCCAGATCAAGTTGAACTAATTCGGATAAAGGCGGGAGCGACCAATGGCCCTAGGACTGGTTGGACGAAAGTGCGGTATGACCCGCATCTTTCATGAGGATGGATCGGCAGAACCCGTATCGGTGGTTGAAATCGAGTCGAACCGTGTCGTCCAGGTAAAGACCTCTGAAACGGATGGCTACCGTGCCATTCAGGTAACGGCAGGCACTGTTAAGCGGTCACGCATCAACAAATCGCAGGCCGGACATTACGGCAAGGTCGGTGTTGAGGCGGGTCGTGGTCTGATCGAATTTAGACTCTCAGATTCAGACGCAACCGACTATCAGCCGGGTCATGAATTGGGTGTCGATATGTTCGAGGAAGGTCAATTCGTTGACGTCAGCGGTGTCAGTATCGGTAAAGGTTTTGCGGGTGTTATTAAGCGTTACAACTTTAGAACGCAAGATGCTACCCATGGTAACTCTTTGTCCCATCGCGCCCCGGGTTCCATCGGCCAGAACCAGACTCCAGGCCGTGTCTTTAAAGGGAAGAAGATGGCCGGACACATGGGCGCCGCTCATGTCACCGTGCAAAACCTAAAAGTATCGGCTATTCATAAGGATAAGTCGCTGATTATGATCAAGGGTGCGATCCCTGGTCCGAAAGGCGGAAAGGTCATTATCAAGGCCGCTGTCAAGAAATAAGGTAAGAAAATGTCACTTGTAATCCCATCTGCACAATCCGGTGGACCAGGCCTCGCGGTCACGGAAGAAGTGTTTGGTCGCGAGTTTAATGAATCGCTGGTCCATCAGTTGGTCGTGTCCTACCTCGCTGGAGCCCGTTCAGGGACCAAGGCCCAAAAGACCCGCTCCGAAGTAAGGGGTGGCGGCGCGAAGCCTTGGAAGCAGAAGGGAAGTGGTCGGGCGCGGGCAGGGACGACGCGTGGTCCGCTGTGGCGTACCGGTGGTGTGACCTTTGCAGCGAAACCACGGAACTATGAGCAAAAGCTCAATAAGAAGATGTACCGCGCTGCCATGCGCTCCATCTTCTCTGAACTGCTGCGTCAAGGTCGACTGGTCGTGTCGGATGACCTGAGTCTTGCGGAGCCTAAAACCAAGGCGCTCACGGACAAGTTGACCGGTATCGGCTTTCACAGTGGATTGATTGTTACCGAGGGGCTGGATATCAATCTGTTCCTCTCGGCCCGAAATATTCCGAACGTCTACGTTTCAGAAGCTCGTTCGTTGAGCCCTGTGGAACTTGTTCATAGCGAGAAAGTCGTGGTGACCACGGCTGCCCTCAAGGCGATCGAGGAGAGCCTGTCATGAAGCAGATTGATCTGATGAGCGTCCTTCTGGCGCCGGTTATCTCTGAAAAGAGCAGCGTCAGCGCTGAAAAGCACAATCGGGTTGTCTTCAAGGTCAAGAGAACGGCAACCAAGCCGCAGGTGAAGCGCGCTGTAGAGTTGTTGTTCAAAGTAGAAGTAGATTCGGTTCATGTCCTCAATGTGAAGGGCAAGGACAAACGCTTTGGTAAGTTTGTAGGCACGCGCTCCGATTGGAAGAAGGCTTACATCAAGCTCAAGCCCGGTTTTGATATTGATTTCGCTGCGGCGTAATTGCACCGCACAGCGAATCCTTGAACATTACGGAATAAGATCATGGCACTTGTTAAATCCAAACCTACTTCAGCCGGTTCCCGGTTCGTGGTTCGGGTCAAGACGGAAGGTCTCTATAAAGGACGGCCCGAGTCTTCGCTGATCGAAAAGAAGGTTAGGTCCTCTGGTCGAAATAACCAGGGCCGTATCACCACACGTCATAAAGGCGGTGGTCATAAGAAGTTCTACCGCATCGTCGATTTCAAGCGCGACAAGCTGGATATTCCCAGCAAGGTTGAGAGGATCGAATACGATCCCAATCGGACCGCGCATATTGCGTTGCTTCTCTATCGTGATGGGGAACGTCGTTACATCATTGCGCCAAAGGGTTTGGTGATCGGCCAGGAAGTGATTTCGACCGAATATGCACCGATCAAGTCAGGCAATTGTCTGCCATTGAGAAATGTCCCCGTTGGCTCCGTGGTTCATTGCGTTGAATTAAAGCCTGGCAAGGGCGCTCAGTTAGCTCGGGCAGGTGGTGCATCGGTTCAGTTGGTCGCCAAGGAAGGGACTTACGCGACGATCCGTCTTCGCTCTGGCGAGATGCGTAAGGTGCTGGCGGACTGTAAAGCGGTCATCGGCGAAGTCTCGAATCACGAACACAATCTGGCGTCACTCGGCAAAGCCGGTGCAACACGCTGGAGAGGTATCCGCCCCACCGTGCGTGGTGTGGCCATGAACCCTGTCGATCACCCTCATGGTGGTGGTGAAGGCAGAACGTCCGGTGGCCGCCATCCGGTTTCACCATGGGGTACGCCAGCGAAGGGCTATAAGACGCGAAACAACAAGCGGACCGATAAGCTCATCGTTCGTGGCCGCAAGAAGTAACTAGTAGAAGAGGTATAGACCGTGCCACGTTCGATTAAAAAAGGACCGTTCATTGATCACCATCTTTTGAACAAGGTTCTGGAAAGCGTCAATAGCGGAAACAAGCGTCCCATTAAGACCTGGTCACGCCGTTCCATGATTCTTCCGGAAATGATTGGGCTCACGCTGGCGATCCATAATGGACGCCAACACGTTCCTGTCCTGGTCAGTGACAACATGGTGGGTCACAAGTTAGGTGAGTTTGCACCTACCAGAACGTACAAGGGTCATCAGGCCGACAAGAAGTCCAAATAAGTTTTCTTGTCCCAAATTTAAGAGTTAAGAACGATGGCAACCATAGCAAAACACAACACGGCGCGGGTATCGGCACAAAAGTGTCGTCTCGTGGCGGATCAGATCAGGGGTTTGAAGGTCGAGAAGGCCATCGACCTTTTGACCTTCAGCCCGAAGAAATCGGCCAAGATCATGAAGAAAGTGCTGGAATCGGCTATTGCCAATGCTGAGCACAATGATGGTGCTGACATTGATGAGCTGCGGGTAGGCGCTGTGGAAGTTGGAGAGGGAGCGACCCTGAAGCGGATGTCACCTCGGGCAAAAGGCCGTGCCAACCGGATTAGCAAGCGCACGTGTCATATCACCATTCAAGTATCAGAAAAAGGCTAGGTTACATATGGGACAGAAAGTACACCCCACCGGTATTCGCCTTGGCATTGTCAAGGACTGGACCTCGCGTTGGTATGCCACGAGCAAAGATTATGCAAATTACCTGCATAAGGATTTGATCGTTCGTGAATTCCTCAGGAAGAAACTCGGGCATGCGTCGGTGAGCCGCATCCAGATCAATCGTCCTGCCAATAATGCCCATATCACGATTCATACGGCACGTCCGGGTCTCGTGATTGGTAAGAAGGGCGAAGACATTGATGCTTTGCGCCGTGACGTATCCAACATGATGGGTGTGCCGGTCCAGATTAGCGTTGAAGAAATCAGAAAGCCTGAACTAGATGCTCAGCTGGTCGCTGAGGGCGTTGCCCAACAGCTCGAAAAGCGCATCATGTTCCGCCGTGCGATGAAGCGTGCGGTCCAGAACACGCTTCGATTGGGCGCGGAAGGGATCAAGATCAGCGTCGGTGGACGTTTGAATGGTGCGGAAATTGCGAGGACCGAATGGTACCGCGAAGGTCGTGTTCCACTTCATACCTTCCGTGCAGATATTGACTATGGATTTGCAGAGGCCAAGACCACTTACGGCGTCATCGGTGTAAAGGTCTGGATTTTCAAGGGTGAAGTGCTGCCGCAGTACGGTGGCGAGGCCAAGCTGGCCCCCGCGGAAGCATAAAACACAGGGCGTCAGATCATGTTGCAGCCAAAAAGAACCAAATTTAGAAAACAGCACAAGGGTCGTAATACGGGTCTTGCGCATACTGGGAACAAGGTCAGTTTCGGTGAGTTCGGACTGAAGTCCGTAGAGCGTGGTCGGATGACCGCGCGTCAGATCGAATCAGCCCGTCGTGCCATCTCTCGCCATGTTAAACGTGGTGGAAAAATCTGGATTCGCGTTTTTCCAGATAAGCCGATTACCAAGAAGCCACTGGAAGTGCGTATGGGAAGCGGCAAGGGTAGCGTTGAGTACTGGGTTGCTGAGATCAAGCCAGGGACCATGCTGTATGAACTACAAGGTGTGAGTGAAGAGTTGGCGCGTGAAGCATTCGCGCTGGCGGCAGCAAAACTGCCGATCAAGACGACTTTCACCGTTAGGACGGTAATGTAATGAAAGCGAACGAGATTAGAGCGAAGTCGGTGGGTGAATTGGGTGAAGAGCTTGTGAATCTTCATCGCGAACAGTTCAACCTGAAGATGCAGAAGGCAACCGGCCAGCTGTCGAAGCCCGACCAGATTAAAAAGAACCGTCGATCCATTGCTAGGATCAACACCATTCTCGCCCAGAAAGAGGCTGAAGCATGAGCGAAGAAAGCAAGAACCTTCACACCCTGACGGGCAAGGTTGTCAGCAGCAAGATGCAAAAGACCATTGCGGTCAAGATTGAACGTGTCGTGCCGCATCCGCTCTATGGGAAGTTTATTCGCCGGTCAACCAAGTTGTTGGCCCACGATGAAATGAACGAATCACGGGAAGGTGATGTCGTTATCGTATCCTCCTGCCGCCCGATCTCTGGCAGGAAAGTATGGAAGCTCGAAAGGATCGTAGAACGGGCCAAGTAAGGCCCGCTGAATAACCATTAATTCAGGTACATTGACATGATTCAGATGCAAACCAACCTTGATGTCGCCGATAACAGCGGTGCCAGGCGGGTCATGTGCATTAAGGTTCTTGGCGGGTCACACCGTCGGTATGCGAACGTTGGTGACATCATCAAGGTCAGCATCAAGGAAGCGATTCCAAGGGGCCGCGTAAAGAAAGGTGAAGTCTATAACGCTGTTGTCGTTAGGACGCGCAAGGGTGTTCGCCGTAGTGACGGATCATTGATTCGTTTTGACGGTAATGCAGCTGTGCTGCTGAACAACCAGCACCAACCAATTGGAACGCGTATCTTTGGGCCGGTCACCCGTGAACTTCGTTCAGAGAAGTTTATGAAGATCATTTCGCTTGCCCCTGAAGTGATTTAGGAGAGAACCATGCGCAAAATTAAACGCGGCGACCAAGTGGTTGTCATCACCGGAAAAGATAAGGGCAAGCGTGGTCCGGTTCTGGGCATTCCTTCTGACGAGAAGCTCGTTATTGAGGGAGTGAACATTGCTAGAAAACACCAGAAGCCGAATCCGATGAAAGGCATTTCAGGTGGAATTGTTGAAAAGGCGATGCCGATTCACATTTCGAATGTTGCACTAGTAAACCCTGCCACCAATCAAGGTGACAAGGTCGGTTTCAAGTTGCTCGCAGATGGCCGTAAAGTTCGGTTCTTCAAGTCGAACAACGAAGTCATTGACGCTTAATCAGTGAAGAAAATGGCCAGATTGCAAAAATTATATAAAGACGAGATTGTTGGTGCTCTCACCAATCAATTCAGTTACAAGTCGGCGATGGAAGTCCCAAAGATTCAGAAAATTACACTGAACATGGGTGTTGGTGAGGCTGTTGCTGACAAGAAAATCCTCCAAAATGCCATCGAAGATCTCGAAAAGATCTGTGGGCAGAAGCCGATCATCACGATCTCGAAAAAGTCGATTGCAGGCTTCAAGATCCGTGATGGGATGCCGATTGGTTGCAAGGTCACTCTCCGTCGTGACCGCATGTATGAATTCCTCGATCGTTTGATCACGATCGCCATTCCGCGTATCCGCGATTTTCGTGGCCTGAATGGAAAGGCTTTTGATGGCCGTGGCAACTACAGCATGGGTGTCAAGGAGCAGATCATTTTCCCCGAAATCGATTTCGATAAGGTGGATGCTGTTCGTGGTCTCGACATTACGATCACCACCAGTGCGAAGAGTGATCAGGAAGCCCGTGCGCTTCTTGAGCAATTCAAATTCCCATTCCGGACCTAGGGTAAACCGATGGCTAAAAAATCCATGATCGCCCGCGAAGTCAAACGACAGAAGCTGGTTGAAAAGAACCTTGCAAAGCGCCAAGCGTTGAAGGCCATTATCCTAAGCCACACGGCGAGTGATGATGACAAGATCATCGCTGAAACCAAGCTGCAGAAATTGCCGAGGGATTCATCCCCTTCGCGTCTCAGAAATCGGTGTAGCCTGACCGGTCGTCCGCATGGGTTTTATAGAAAGTTTGGCTTGGGTCGTAACAAGCTGCGTGAATCCGTTATGCGTGGGGATGTCCCCGGCGTTACCAAGGCCAGTTGGTAGTCTTGGATAGAAGAATTTGGAGTCTTAAATGAGTATTACCGATCCACTGGCTGATTTATTGACGCGTGTCCGTAACGGACAAGCTGCCAACAAAGTTCATGTCCAGATGCCTTCATCCAAGTTGAAAGTTTCTGTTTGCAAGGTGCTGAGGCAAGAAGGCTATATCGAGGATTACTCGGTCAGCCAGGCCGAAAACAACAAGCAGATCCTTGATATCGCCCTCAAGTACTACCAAGGTGCGCCAGTTATTGAAAGCATCCAGCGTGTCAGCAAGCCGGGCCGGCGAGTTTACAAAGGCTCTGAAGATCTGCCATCCGTGCTCGGCGGTTTTGGTGTAGCCATCATCTCGACTTCCAAGGGTCTCATGACCGATAAGGAAGCGCGTGAGGGTGGTCACGGCGGCGAAGTGCTCTGCACCGTTTCCTAATTGTAGGTTCATCATGTCAAGAGTAGCCAAGAATCCGATCGTATTGCCCAAAGGCGTTGATGCCACCATCAGCGGCGACGGCATTACCGTCAAGGGTGCCAAGGGAACCCTGTCAGCCATTTTGCATCCCCTGGTGGAAGTAAAGATTGCCGACGGTCAAATTTCCGTGGTGACCGACAAAACGAATAAGACCCAGGTAGCACTGGCGGGAACAACGCGCGCCAATATTGCCAATATGGTCACTGGTGTGAGTGACGGGTATGAAAAGAAACTCACCATGGTGGGGGTCGGTTATCGTGCCGCGGCCAAGGGCCAGACGCTGAATCTCAGTCTTGGGTTTTCGCATCCGGTCGATTTTGTTGCTCCCAACGGAATCACGGTAGAGACCCCATCGCAGACCGAGATCCTGGTCCGGGGCTGCGACAAGCAACAAGTCGGTCAAGTTGCTGCGAACATCCGCGCTTATCGTCCGCCAGAGCCTTATAAGGGCAAGGGCGTCCGTTATGCGGATGAAGTCATTATCAAGAAAGAAGCCAAGAAGAAGTAGGTCAAGAGATGGACAAAAAAGCGGCAAGGCTCCGTAGAGCGGCTAAAACCCGAGCCATCATTCGTAATCTCGGTGTTGATCGGCTGACGGTGTTCAGAACACCCCGCCATATCTATGCTCAGGTGATTACGGCAGATGGTGCGAAGGTGCTGGCGAGTTCATCGACCCTTGAGGCCGGTGTTAAAGCGAGCCTGAAGGGTACTGGCAATGTGGATGCAGCAACGGCCATCGGTAAGCTGGTGGCGGAACGTGCATTAGCAGCAGGCATCACAACGGTTGCATTTGACCGTTCTGGTTTCAAGTATCACGGACGGGTCAAAGCCGTCGCAGAAGCGGCCCGTGAAGCGGGACTCAAGTTCTAGGAGCGGTTATGGCAAATCAGAATGTACAAAGTGGTCCGGCTGATGGTCTGCAGGAAAAGCTGGTCGCAGTTCGTCGCGTCGCCAAGGTGGTCAAGGGCGGTCGGGTTTTCGGCTTCACCGCGCTGACGGTTGTCGGTGATGGCAACGGTCGTGTCGGTTATGGTCTGTGTAAGGCCCGAGAAGTGCCGGTTGCGATCCAGAAGTCCATGGAGCAAGCGCGTCGTAATCTGCAAAAGGTCAGCCTGAATGGCGATACCCTCCATTATGCGATTGCCTCAAGCACCGGCGCCGCTAAGGTTTACATGCAGCCCGCATCGCAAGGTACCGGTATTATTGCCGGCGGGGCCATGCGCGCTGTTTTCGAAGTGGTCGGCGTTCATAACGTCCTCGCTAAGTGTATCGGAACCAATAATCCGATTAATGTCGTTCGTGCAACCATCAAAGGCTTGACCGAAATCGGTGATCCAAACCGTATCGCGGCGAAGCGTGGGAAGGTCTTTGAATCACGCGAGGGTCATCGCTCATGAGCGTAAAATCCATCACGATCAAGCAGATTAAGAGTGCTATTGGCCGACATGATTCTCATCATGCGTGCCTTAAAGGCCTCGGTATTCGTCGTATGCATCAAACGGTAACGGTTGCTGCGACCCCAGAAAATCTTGGGATGATCAATAAGATCTCCTATCTTCTGAAGATTGAGGACTGATCATGTTTTTGAATACATTGAGCCCAGCTCCGGGGAGCCGTCCTTCAAGGAAACGCGTCGGTCGCGGTATCGGCTGTACTCTTGGGAAAACCTGTGGCAAAGGTCACAAAGGTCAAAAAGCCCGCTCAGGTGGTTTCCATAAAGTTGGATTTGAGGGCGGGCAGATGCCGCTTCAGCGCCGTCTTCCAAAGGTTGGGTTTAATTCTCACCAGAAGCGCTTTACGGCTGAAGTTCGTTTGCATGAACTTGAAAAAATTGATGGCGGCAAGATTGATCTTTTGGCACTGAAGTCTGCCAATATCATTCCGGCCCATGCCAAATCCGCATCAATCATTGATTCTGGCGCGATTAACGTCGCCGTCGACGTCTCTGGTCTTCGAGTGACCAAAGGCGCCAAGTTGAAGATTGAAGCCGCTGGCGGCAAGGTTGAGGGTTAATCAAGATGTCAGCTGCAAGCGCCGCACTGTCGGATAAGTTTGGTCGAATGGGTGAATTAAAGCAGCGCCTCCTCTTTGTGGTGGGTGCGTTATTTGTTTACCGTGTCGGCGCGCATATCCCGATTCCAGGAATTGATCCTAAGGCGCTTGCTTCAATGTTTGCCGATAAGGGCGGCATTTTAGACATGGTGAACATGTTCTCAGGTGGCGCACTCAAACGATTGAGTATTTTTGCGCTTGGGATCATGCCGTATATCTCGGCCTCCATCATTCTCCAATTAATGGCGGGTGTCATTCCGCAGTTAGAGCAGATTAAGAAGGAAGGGGAATCTGGTCGTAAGAAGATCAACCAATACACACGTTATGCCACTGTGTTCCTCGCGACCTTCCAAGCGATCGGGATTGGCATGGCTCTCCAGACGCAATCGGCAGAGGGCGTCCCTGTGGTCATTAACCCCGGCCCACAGTTCGTTTTTGTCTGCGCGGTTTCGTTGGTGTGTGGCACCGTGTTCCTGATGTGGCTGGGTGAGCAGATTACTGAGCGGGGGATTGGTAACGGGATATCCATTATCATTTTCTCAGGCATTGTTGCCGGTCTGCCGACCGCGATCGGTGGGACCCTTGAGCTGGCTAGAACGGGTGAGTTGGGTGCATTCAGCATTATTGCCCTGTTCACCATCGCGATTGCGGTGACCGCCTTGGTGGTCTTTGTGGAGCGGGGTCAGCGACGGATTGTCATTAATTATGCGAAGCGTCAGGAAGGCCGCAAGATGTATGCTGCACACAAGAGCTTTTTGCCCTTGAAGCTTAATATGTCAGGCGTGATCCCTCCTATTTTCGCTTCCAGCATCATTCTGTTCCCGGCGACGATCGCGGGGTGGTTCGGAAATGCTGAGGGTATGGGTTGGCTTCAAGATATTGCGACGACTCTTTCTCCCGGACAGCCGGTTTATGTGATATTCTATGCGGCTGCCATCATCTTCTTCTGTTTCTTCTATGCAGCATTGGTGTTCAACTCCAATGAAACAGCAGAGAACTTAAAGAAGTCTGGTGCGATTATTCCTGGCGTGCGCCCAGGGCAGCAGACCGCGCATTACATTGACAGTGTCATGACACGATTGACACTGGTTGGCTCCTTCTACATCACCGCCGTGTGCTTGTTGCCGGAGTTCTTGATTCTTTATTGGAATGTGCCCTTCTATTTTGGGGGGACGTCCCTATTGATTATTGTCGTTGTGGTGATGGACTTCATGTCGCAGGTACAAACCTACGTCATTTCACACCAGTACGAAGGATTGCTGAAGAAAAGTAACATTAAGCTGAATTAAATCAGCCGGATATTTAGGGGATTACCGTGAAAGTTCGTGCATCAGTTAAGAAGATCTGCAGAAACTGCAAGGTCCTCAAGCGCAATGGGATTGTTCGCATTATCTGCAAGGACGCCCGCCATAAGCAGCGTCAGGGTTAATCCCGGCGAACATTCCTGTGAACTGATTACAGTTTAGACACACCCGTAGTTGGAGACAAAGTAGATGGCCCGTATTGCAGGCGTAAACATACCGGATCACAAGCATTTGGTGATTTCACTCACAGCAATCTACGGTATTGGCCGCACGAGAGCAAAAGCGATTTGTGAGCGTCTTGCGCTCAATCCAGCTGCCAAGGTCAAAACCCTCGATGAAGCGGATGTCGAAAGAATCCGTGAAGAAGTTGGTAAGTACACGGTGGAAGGCGACCTTCGTCGTGAAACTTCCATCAACATTAAGCGATTGATGGATCTCGGTTGTTATCGAGGTATTCGTCATCGTCGCGGCCTGCCCTTGAGGGGTCAGCGCACACGAACGAATGCACGGACCCGTAAAGGTCCACGCCGTCCGGTTCGTAAGTAATTCAACATATTAATAAATTAGGTAAGGTACTATGGCTGGTCCCGGTCGCCCGACGAAGAAAATTAAGCGTGACATCTCTGATGGCGTTGTGCATATCAACGCCACGTTTAATAACACCATCATCACCATTACAGACCGTAAGGGGAATGCATTGGCCTGGGCCACTGCAGGTGCTTCGGGTTTCCGTGGTTCTAGAAAGAGTACGCCTTTTGCAGCGCAGGTTGCTGCCGAAAAGGTGGGAAATATCGTCAAAGAATATGGTGTCAGGAATCTGGATGTTGTGATTAAGGGTCCTGGCCCTGGTCGTGAATCTGCGGTCCGTTCACTGAATAACCTGGGTTTCAAAATCACCAATATTGTGGACGGAACACCAATCCCCCATAACGGCTGCCGTCCGCCTAAGAAGCGCCGCGTCTAATTCGAGGATAAATCATGGCAAGATATCTTGGCCCAAAATGTAAACTGAGCCGCCGTGAAGGTACGGATCTTTTTCTAAAGTCCCGTGGCAAGTCGCTTGAAGGGAAGTGCAAACTGGATCAGCAACCAGGACAGCATGGCACCAAACGTGCCCGCATGTCGGACTATGCGACCCAGTTGCGTGAAAAGCAAAAGCTACGCCGGATTTACGGCATCCTTGAAAAGCAATTCCGTAACTATTACAAGGCCGCCGCACAACAGAAGGGTTCAACGGGACAAAATCTCCTGAACTTTCTTGAAGCCCGTCTTGATAACGTCGTTTACCGAATGGGCTTTGCTGCAACACGTGCCGAAGCACGCCAGTTGGTAAGCCACAAGGCCATCCAGGTCAATGGTCGCGTCTTAAACATTCCTTCTTATCAGTTGAAGGCGGGTGACGTCGTGAGCGTCCGCGAAAAGTCTAAGGCACAGCTTCGCATCAAGGATGCGTTAGGTGTGGCTGAGCAGTATGGCTTCCCGATCTGGTTGGATGTCGATTCCCAGAAGATGCAGGGAACCTACAAGTCTTCACCGGAACGTGCTGAACTGGGCTCTGAAATTAATGAGCAGCTCGTCGTCGAATTGTATTCTAAATAATAGAATCTAATGCAAAGTTATCTGGCCAATCTGATTAAGCCGCGACTTGTCGATGTGACTCCGGTCAGTCGTAATAATGCGCGTATCGTCATTGAACCTCTTGAGCGCGGCTTCGGCCATACGCTCGGTAATGCACTGCGACGAGTGCTTCTATCGTCTATCCCTGGTTGTGCCGTGACCTCGGTGAGTATTCAGGGGGTCGATCATGAGTACTCTTCCATTGATGGAGTCCGTGAGGACGTCCTCGACATTCTTCTCAACCTGAAGAATTTGGCCATCAAACTGCATGAAGGTAATAGTGCAGTGCTTCATTTGAAGCGCAAGGGACCAGGAATGGTCACGGCGGGTGACATTCTGCCGAACCATGCCACCGAAGTGCTTAATCCTGATCTTGAGATTGCCAACCTGACGGATGTCGCAGAGCTTGATATTACTCTGCATGTTCAAAGGGGTCGCGGTTATCAGCCGGTCGCCATTCGTCTTCAGCAGCCCGATACGGCTGAAGTTGGCGCCCTGCAGCTCGATGCCTCTTTTAGTCCGATCAAGCGCGTTTCTTACAATGTCGAGAGCGCTCGAGTCGAACAGCGG
Organism: Gammaproteobacteria bacterium; assembly: GCA_009922685.1. Lineage (GTDB taxonomy): Bacteria > Pseudomonadota > Gammaproteobacteria > Methylococcales > Methylococcaceae > UBA6136. The sequence goes on from RFVA01000023.1 coordinate 21,836, forward strand.
ACCGATCTTGACAAACTGGTCATTGAGATTGAGACCAATGGCACGCTGGAGCCTGAAGAAGCGGTACGACAAGCGGCGGCTATTCTGAATGAACACTTGTCAGTCTTTATCGCTCTGAAAGGTGAAGATTCACCAGGCATTTCTGAGGAGCGTCCTGACTTTGATCCTTTGCTGCTTCGCCCGGTCGATGACCTTGAATTGACGGTGCGTTCAGCGAATTGCCTCAAGGCTGAAAACATCTTCTATATTGGAGATCTCATTCTTCGAACCGAAAATGATCTCCTGAAGACCCCGAATCTCGGCAAGAAATCTCTGACAGAGATTAAAGACATCCTTGCGACCAAAGGGCTTTCATTAGGTATGCGCCTTGAGAACTGGCCGCCTGAAAGTCTCAAGCGCGACGATAACTAGAATACAGACGATAGAGTAGAACCATGAGACATCGTAAGTCTGGACGTAAGTTCAATATGAACAGCAGCCACCGCGCTGCCCTGTTCCGCAATCTGACCAACGCTCTGATCCACAATGAGGTCATTAAGACCACGTTGCCCAAGGCCAAGGAGATGCGCCGATTTGCAGAGCCCTTGATTACGCTTTCAAAGGAAGACAGCGTTGCAGCACGTCGTCTTGCTTTTGCAAGGACCGGTGATCGCGCCGTCGTCACGAAGTTGTTTGAACAGCTGGGGCCTCGTTATAAAGCTCGCCCAGGTGGCTATCTTCGTATTCTGAAGTGCGGTTTACGCGCCGGTGATGCCGCCCCTATGGCCTATGTAGAACTAGTTGATAGAGCTGAATAAGCCTCTTGATCATTCCCAAAAAAGGCCCTGCATGTCAGGGCTTTTTTTATAGGTCCATCGGGTCTCTCGATTGATTTTTCTAAGGCCCCATCAATGGGTTCTTGAGATGATGAGTCGCCCCTAAAGAATCTGTTCGGTCGTCGTCCTTTTGGGAGTTGAGAAGAGGGCCTTTAGGAGCGGTTAGAATATGACTGAGTAGATCTTATCGTCTACTTCATTTGATTGAGGAGGGAGCGCTCATTGTTACCTGATCCCTTGGTTACCCATGCAACGTGCCCTAAGATCATGGGCATCTTGAATCTGACACCCGACAGTTTCTCAGATGGCGGATCCTATGGGGATCCCTCATCGGCGCTGAAGCAAGTCCTTAAAATGCGAAGTGAAGGTGCCGATGTCATTGATATTGGCGGTGAATCGACCCGCCCTGGCGCCTTGCCGGTGGATCCTGATGAACAATGGCGACGGGTTGGATCGATCTTCACGACCTTAGGGAGGGATGAAGAGCTGTCGACCATCCCCCTCAGTATCGATACCTCATCGAGTTGGGTAGCGGAGAAGGCAATCGCTCAGGGCGCCTGTATCGTGAACGATGTCTCCGCAGGTCAGCGGGATCCTGAGATCCTTGAGGTGGTCGCTAACAGCGAGGCGACCATGGTTCTGATGCACCTTAAGGGCATGCCCTTAAACATGCAGCAGGCGCCTTTTTATGAGGATGTGGTGACCCAGGTGATCGAGGCGCTCCTTGATCGCGTGGAGGTGGCGATCCATCGGGGTATTCCGAAGGGGCGTCTCATGATTGACCCTGGTATTGGTTTTGGTAAGACGCGGGAACATAATCTTCTCCTCCTTCACGCCCTCCCTCAATTCGTCGCCTTAGGGTATCCGGTTTTGCTCGGCTGTAGTCGAAAGCGTTTCATGGGCGCCATCGTTCATGATGACCAACCGCGAGAGCTCCTCGGTGCAACCGTTGCGACGACCGCGCTCGGCGTTCAGGCAGGGGTTCACATGTTTCGTGTTCACGATGTGAAGGCTAATCATCAGGCGGCATGGGTGGCGCACGCCATAACCCAGGCGGGATAAGCATCTGGCCGGTGCCCAGGGCTATTTCTGGCGTTGAACAGGAATGGAGTCGCCGGTTCGATCGATTCGATTGTCGGCGCTGAGATAGATCAGGCGTGGCTTAAAGGCCTTGAGTTCTGATGCATCGAAGGCCCCATAGGCACAGATAATCAGAATGTCCCCAGGCGCAGCCAGTCGCGCGGCTGCGCCATTGACTGAAATGATACCGGAATGATCTTCAGCCCGAATCGCATAGGTGACCAGGCGGGCACCGGTGTTGACGTTATAGAGATGGATCTGTTCGTATTCATGGATCCCCGATTGATCCAGGAGATGGCCATCGATGGCGCATGAACCTTCGTACTCCAGTTCCGAGTGGGTCACTCGGGCACGGTGGAGTTTGGCTTTCAGCATCGTTGTCAGCATTCTTGAGCGCCTGTAATCAAAGACCAAGAGCGGAATTATCTATAAAATCGGCCTCTCTCGCAATCATCCCAAGCCTCAGAGTGCTTCAAAGGACCACTTGCTCACCTTCTTGAGGGTGGCGGATCAGGTGTCTAACGCTGGGGAGACCTTTTGTAATTTGCTAAGATGAGCCATTAAAACCAAGGGAGATGCATCATGGGAATTGGTATCTGGGAACTGCTCTTGCTGTTCATGATTGTCTTGTTATTGTTTGGAACGAAACGTCTCAGAAATATCGGCGGCGACCTTGGTTCTGCGATTAAGAGCTTTAGATCGGCCATGCATGATCAGGACCCCGTCGAAAAGCCTCAGCCGCCGGCCCCTGAAATCGCTCAAGAAGACGATAAGCCGAGCGCTAAGGACGCTTAGGCGCCATGTTTGATGTGGGGTTTAGCGAGTTACTCCTCATTGGGATCGTCGGCCTTGTGGTGTTCGGGCCTGAACGGTTGCCGCGTTTGGTTCGAGAGGTCTCTGGCTGGATTCATAAAATTCGAACCGTTGTTCATTCTGCAAAGTCTGAAATTGACCGTGAGTTCCAGCTGATAGAGCTACGAGAAGCCATGGAGGCCAAGCGTCTTAAGTTCCAGGAAGAGGTGGAATCGATGACGATCGCCCCGGTAGAACCAGTCGCTCCGGCGCCATTGTCTTTGGAACCCCCCAAAAAAGAGCCTGAGAAGCCTGATGCTGAGACGTAAGGACACCCTGAAGGATGATGGGGAGCAACCTTTTATAGCGCATCTCGTTGAGCTTCGTGATCGCCTCATTCGTTCTATCGTGGTGGTTGGTCTCCTCTTTGGAGGGCTCTCATTTTGGGCCAATGACCTCTACGCCCTCTTGGCGGGCCCCTTGACCCGCCATTTGCCACCGGGGGCTCAAATGATTGCTATTGGGGTGGCATCACCCTTCCTTGCGCCTTTAAAACTGACGCTTTTTGTGGCTTTGGTTCTTGGGGTCCCCTATCTTCTTTATCAGGCGTGGGCCTTTATTGCCCCGGGTCTTTACCAGCATGAAAAGAAGCTGGCACTGCCGCTCCTCGTGGCCAGTATTGTGCTCTTTTATGGCGGTATGGCGTTTGCCTATTTCGTGGTCTTTCCCTTGATCTTTCAGTTCATGGTCATGACGGCCCCCAAGGGGGTAGCCGTCATGACGGATATCAACCAGTACATGGATTTTGTGCTCACCCTCTTTATTGCTTTTGGGGTCTCCTTTCAAGTTCCGATTGCAACGATCCTTCTGGTGGTCTCAGGGCTTGTGACCCGGGAGTCGATTGCGGATAAGCGGCCCTATGCCATTGTTTTCGCTTTTGTCATTGGGGCAGTCCTGACTCCGCCCGATGTGGTTTCGCAAACACTGATGGCGGTTCCTATCTGGATTCTGTTTGAACTAGGGCTGATCTTTTCACGCTTATTCGTCAAAGACACGGTGCCTTCATCCTGATGTTCTCCCATAAAAAAACCCCGATGAACGGGGCTTTTTTATGGGAAAGGCTCCGAGCTACTATTTGATCCTGGTGAGTTCCTTGCCTTCGCTGTCGAAATGGCAGATGCCGGCGACGAAATAACCGCACTCCGCTGATTGTTCCACCTTGGCGCCATCCGTGGTCAGCTGGACTTTGAGCGCACAATGCTTCGTTTCCCCTTCAATCTGCTTCTTGATGGTGATCTCGTTGTCACCGGTTTTTTTCGCATCTCCTGAGATTTCCGCTTCGCAGGGCTTGCGGTCTGCTTCCGTGGCGCCATTGGGTTCAAAATTGACATCCATACTGCCACTAAGATCATTACCGACCTGGGTGATTTTAAGATGTTGGACGTGGTTGCCGTCCTTCCGGATGTAATGTTCGGTGGCGGCCATAGCCGACGTTGAGACCAGGAAGGTCACTAAGGCAAAGAAGATATTTTTCATGATGATTCTCTTAAAGGGTGATCAAAATAAGGGGGTGTTAGTCGCGGAGCAGTTCGTTGATGCCCACCTTGCTCCTCGTTCTTTCATCGACTTGCTTAATAATCACAGCACAATAGAGGCTGTGACTGCCATCTGAAGCGGGGAGGTTTCCGGAAACCACCACGGAGCCTTTTGGAATCCTGCCATAACTGATCTCCCCCGTCATCCGGTTATAGATCTTGGTGCTCTGGCCGATATAGACACCCATGGAGATCACCGAACCCTCCTCGACAACGACGCCTTCCACCACTTCAGAGCGGGCACCGATGAAGCAGTTATCTTCAATGATGGTAGGACCCGCCTGGAGAGGCTCGAGGACCCCGCCGATACCGACGCCGCCCGAGAGGTGCACATTCTTGCCGATTTGAGCGCAGGAGCCAACTGTTGCCCAGGTATCGACCATCGTCCCTGAATCGACATAGGCCCCGATATTGACAAAAGAAGGCATCAAAATTACCCCTGAGGCGATATGCGCCCCACGCCGAACGGCGGCTGGAGGGACAATACGAACCCCTCTTGCCGCAAAATCTTCCGGGGAATAACTGCTGAACTTTGGCTCGACCTTATCGAAATATTTGGTTTCAGAGCCCTCCATCACGCGATTGTCAGTGACCCTAAAGGATAAGAGGACCGCCTTCTTCAGCCACTGGTTGACGACCCAGTCACCCCCTACTTTTTCTGCGACGCGGGCTTTGCCCTGATCGAGGAGGTGAAGTGATTCTTGGATGGCGTCACGCACTTCTTTACTCACCGTGGTGGGACTGATCTGAGCGCGGTCTTCAAAGGCAGCGTTAATGATGTTTTCTAGTGACATGTTGGTGCTTAAAAGGAAGGGTTTAAATGGATAAAACGGGTGATCCTATGCGCGGCCTCAAGACACTGATCGAGGGGAGCGACGAGAGCGAGCCGAATATGACTTTGCCCTGGATTCATGCCATCGGCCTCCCTTGAAAGGAAGCTCCCTGGGAGCACCGTCAGATGCTCTTGGGCAAAGAGGTCTCTGGCAAAGCGTTGATCATCGCCGCCGATATCAGGCCAGAGATAAAAACCCGCGGGAGGGATGTCGATCTTCATAACGCTTGAAAGGATTTCAGCGACCGCCTTAAATTTCTCCCGGTAGAGGGCTCTGTTCGCTATCACGTGATTTTCATCGCACCATGCCGCGATGCTCGCATACTGCACCGGGATCGATAAGGCAGCGCCATGGTAGGTTCTGTAGCGAAGAAAGGGGGTCATCAAGTCGGCATCGCCCGCGATAAAGCCTGAACGAAGGCCGGGAGCGTTAGACCTTTTAGAAAGGCTGTGAAAGACGATGCAGCGTTTGAAAGCGGTATTGCCCATCCCATGGGCGACCTCTAGAAGGCCTTGGGGTGGATTTTTTTCATCGTTGTAGAGTTCAGAGTAGCACTCATCAGAAGCGACAACGAAATCAAACTTATCAGCGAGGTCAAGGAGTTTCGCCATCTCCGTGGGGGGGAGGATGGCTCCTGTTGGATTTCCAGGGGAACACAGGTAGACCAACTGGCATTCGTTCCAGATCGCATCAGGAACGGCATCGAAGTTCGGGAGATAGCCGGATTCTCGCGTGGTATTCAGGAATGTCGGCGTGCCGCCAGCCAAAAGCGCTGCCCCTTCATAGATCTGATAGAAGGGGTTGGGCATGATCACCCTGGCTGCCCGCGTGGGATCAATCAGCGCTTGTGCGAAGGCGAAGAGGGCTTCACGGGTGCCGCTGCAGGGAAGGATCTGATGTTCAGGGTCGATGGCTCCGGCTGGGAGCTTGAAGCGGCGACAGAGCCACTCGGCGATCACTCCACGAAGTTCAAGGAGACCCTTGGTCGCCGGGTACTGGGTCAAGCAATCGAGATGATGGGCCAGAGCCTCTTTAATGAGGTCGGGTGTTGGATGCTGTGGTTCACCCATCGACAGGGCGATGTGATCGAGGTGCTCAGGTGGCGTCAGTCCAGCCTTCAGTCGGGCCAGCCGCTCAAACGGGTAGGGCTGGAGACGGTCCAGAAGGGGGTTCATCGATTGAAAGGGGGGAGGGGTGAACTTTGAAGGATCTATCCAGGAATTATAGGCTAAACGGTTGGGTGTCACCACATCCTCTAGGGTCCCAGGGCGAAGCTTCGGGGCCCTAGAGAAGAGGCTCATGCCTTAGCCCCTTCGGGTTAAAAGGAAGGGGACCACTTCATCGATCGCGATCTCGATGGCTTCCTGATCCTTCCGTCCCTTGTATTCCGCTCTCCCGGTTTCAAGAAGTCGATCGCTGATGACAATCCGATGGGGGATCCCGACCAATTCCATATCGGCAAACATGACGCCAGGCCGTGCCTTCCGATCATCGAAGAGGACCTCGAGTCCTGCTTGTTTCATCGCCTCGTAAAGGCGCGTGGCGGTTTTTTCAAGGGCTTCCGAGGTGGCCATGTTGATGGGCGTCAGTGCGACTTCGAAGGGGGCTAGGGCCGCTGGCCAGATGATCCCCTTGTCATCGTGATTCTGTTCGATCGCCGCTGCTACAACGCGGGAGACACCAATCCCGTAGCAGCCCATGGTCAGAACTTGATTTTTGCCCTCTTCATTGAGGACGGTCGCGCCCATGGCCTCTGAGTATTTGGTGCCGAGCTGGAAGATATGACCGACCTCAATACCGCGGGCTATTCGAAGGGACCCTTGCCCGTCAGGGCTTACGTCTCCTTCGGTGACCAAACGGAGGTCTTTCATTTCAGGTAGAGGAAGATCGCGACCGAAATTGACGCCCTGAAAGTGGCGGCCATTGTGATTGGCGCCACAAGTAAAATTAGTCAGTGACCCCACGCTGAGGTCGGCAATGATTGGAATCTCAAGGCCTCTGGGCCCGACCGATCCTGGGGCACATTGCGCGGCTTCGAGGACTTCGGCTTCGCTAGCAAATTCGAGAGGGCTCGCCACGGCCTCGATTTTTGAAGCTTTAACGGGATTCAATGCGTGATCCCCGCGTAAAAGAAGGGCCACAACGCCGCCAGCCGACCCTTTAACGATCAAGGTCTTGACGATTTTTTCAGGGGGTATCGAAAGGAACGCGCTGACCTCCTCGATGCTGTGTTGGCCCGGAGTTTCAACGGTGCTCAAGGGGACCTCAGGGTCCTGAGTCACGGGGATGGCTTTGGCTTCCGCCATTTCGACGTTGGCGGCGTAATCACTTTGATCGGAAAAGGCAATGGCATCCTCGCCAGAATCAGCAAGAACGTGGAATTCGTGGGACAGGCTGCCGCCAATGGCTCCGGTATCCGCTAGCACGGCTCTAAATTCAAGCCCGAGACGCTCAAAAATGCGGGAGTAAGCCCCATACATGGTCTCGTAGGTCTCGTTGAGGGAGTCTTGGGTCATGTGGAAGGAGTAGGCATCCTTCATGAGAAACTCCCGGGCCCGCATCACCCCGAATCGAGGGCGAATTTCATCGCGGAATTTACTCTGGATTTGGTAGTAGGTCAGCGGAATCTGCTTATAGCTTTTGATCTCGTTTCGAACTAGATCGGTAATAATTTCCTCATGGGTCGGCCCAAGACAGAAATCGCGCTGATGGCGATCCTTAAAACGACAAAGCTCGGGTCCAAAAATATCCCAGCGCCCGGAATCCTGCCAGAGTTCCGCGGGCTGAACCGAGGGCATCAGCACTTCAAGGGCGCCAGCCCGCTCCATTTCTTCACGGACGACCTGCTCTACTTTTCGAAGGACACGAAGACCGAGGGGTAACCAGTTATAGAGTCCGGCAGCCAATTTACGAATTAAACCGGCCCGGATCATGAGTTGGTGGCTGATGATCTCGGCGTCTGCGGGGGTTTCCTTGACGGTGTTTAGAGGGAATTGGCTGGTACGCATGGGAGTGATCTGAGTCGTGTCAAAAGAGGGACTAAAGCCCTCTATTGTAGCGGGTTTGAGTCTTAAAAGACCGTCGGTGGCATGGGGGAGGTCCCGACAGTAATCGGTGTATCATGGGGTATGTGGTTCCAGAAAGAGATTGTCCTCAAACCAAGACCCCGTGGCTTTCATTGGGTGACCGCCGAGGTTTTGGCTCAGCTCCCCGAGATCCAAGGCCTCTCGGTGGGTCTCGCCCATTTCTTCCTTCAGCACACCTCAGCCTCCCTTACCCTCAATGAGAATGCCGACCCTGATGTTCGGCGTGATCTTGAGGTCCATCTTAATCATCTCGTGCCTGATGGTGCCCCGCATTTCATCCATGTTCTCGAAGGGGATGACGACATGCCCGCCCATGTCAAAAGTAGTCTCCTTGGGGTGAGTCTTTTGATCCCGGTTCAAGACGGGCGCTTAGCGCTGGGTGTCTGGCAGGGGATCACCTTGGGTGAACATCGAGATCATGGCGGTCGTCGGCGTCTTATCGTGACCCTTCAAGGCGCTTGAGGAATCCTCTTTAGAGGTGGACCTGGGTCTCAAGGCCGAGTCCCCTTGCTGCGTCTCCATAGGCCTCAAGGACTTCCGGGGTCACCGGGCTGATGTCTTCTGCCCCAGGCTGAAGAGGTGTTCTGGCAAGGCCATAAATCAGGACGCCAGCCAATTCAATTCCTTCATCCAGTGCTCTTTGAAGGAAGTCCCGGTAGGCGACTTGTTCTCTCGCTGAGGGTGCCTCACCGCGGATGGCCACCACGCACGTTTGAATGAAGGTGGGGCAAAGTGTTGCTGCTGCCTTGAGGTTTTCAAGAACGGTTTGTGGGGTCATTTGAATGAGGTTAATGGCGGCCATTCCTTCTGTGGTGGCGCTATCCAGCTTGAACCAAATTTCACCGCCAAGTTCACCCCAGTGAGCGAGCGCCTGCTGAACCTTGTCGCGCCGCATCAAACTGCCGTTACTAATCAGGACCAGCTTGATGTTCCCAAGGAGATCGTATTCTGCAAGGATTCGACCGATCAGAGCAATGACCTCAGGAAGTTCTTTGGAGCTGGTGGGTTCGCCGTTGCCTGAGAGGGCAATATCCCGAATGGCGCGCTGATCTTCAGGGAGTCCATGGCGCTCAAAGAAATCACCACTGGCGATCTCTTCAAGCAGTGAGCGAAGCTCAACATCGAGCCGCTCAAGATCAATCAAAGGCCCTAACCCTCGTTGAAGGTCTGGGACCTGACAATACCTACAGGCCCAATTGCAGGCATTGTTGGGATTGAGGTTAATGCCGATCGAGAGTCCACCTGAACGCCGTGAGAGGACGGGATAGACATAGAGAAGTCCCGCGCTATCGCGGCGATGATCGGAGATCGTTAGAGGGGGCATCAAGGGTTCCTGGTGATGACTGTGGATGGGCGGTGCCTTGGGGGTTTTCTATCAGGGTCTCTCTGGGTTAGGCTAGAGCCTCTTTTTAGTCTGATACATCAGGTCAAAATTTCCGAGGCAGGCTCCTTCATGACGTCGATTCATCATCCCAAAAATATCTTAGTGGTCGGTGGTTGCGGCTATATTGGATCACATATGGTCAAGCACTTGATGGCCATGGGGCATCGGGTGGTGGTCGCCGATAATTTATCAACCGGTTACCGTGACGCCGTTCCAGAAGGGGTCTTGGTAGAGCTTGATATTGCTGATGAAGTGGCTCTCGATCGCCTTTTTGCCCGCGAAGGGATCGATGCGGTGCTTCATTTTGCCTCCTTCATTCAAGTGGGGGAGTCGGTGACGGCGCCTGCTAAATACTATGAGAACAATGTCTCTGCGACACTGATCCTTTTAAAGGCCATGGTTCGGGCGGGGATTCTTCGTTTTATCTTCTCATCGACGGCTGCGGTTTATGGCACCCCGGTGCGGGTTCCGATCGATGAAGATCATCCCAAGGCGCCAATTAATCCCTATGGCCATTCGAAATGGATGGTCGAACAGATGCTTCGGGATTTTGATCGTGCTTACGACCTCCATTCAGTGTCTCTTCGCTATTTTAATGCGGCAGGTGCTGATCCCGAAGGCGATTTGGGTGAGCGCCATGAACCTGAAACCCATCTGATCCCCTTGATTTTGCAGGCGGCCTCGGGTCGACGACCATCGATCACCGTCTATGGCGAGGATTATGAGACACCTGATGGGACCTGTATCAGGGATTACATCCACGTTAAGGATCTAGTGAAGGCCCATGTCTGTGCCCTTGATTACCTCTTGGCGGGGAGGCCCACCGCGGCCTTTAATCTCGGTAATGGCAATGGGTTCTCCGTCCGTGAGGTAATCAAGGCGGCTGAGGAGGTCTGTGGCCATGCGATCCCGGTGGTCTATGGTGACCGGCGAGAAGGTGACCCGGCCCGATTGGTTGCAGATTCAGGTCAAGCACAGGAGATTCTCGGCTGGAAGCCTGAGCTTGGGGACCTCCATGCCATTGTGGCTGATGCCTGGCGGTGGGAGCAGCAATGGCCTTGGGGCCAAAGACCCTGATCTAATCGATCCAAAAAGGGAATCCAGAAGGTTTGTCATGATCAAGTCCAAAAGCCATCAGCGCTTTCCCTCTCTTTTAGGTGTTGGTCTCGTGCTGGGTTCTTTATTCTTGGGGTGTGCTCCGCTTAATCAGGATATTCAGGAGGATTTGAGTACCGATCCCAAAACCTGCGTGAATGGTCATCGCTATCTGCCCTTTACCAATGGGACAGATGAGGCCTTTACCTCTGAAGGGAAGGAGATTCCTTGTAGGACCCCATCGCCTCCTGTGGCCCCCTAGCCACTTGGAAGGCTTCATCTGGCTGCAAAAAGCGTGTTACATTCAATCACCCAGGGCCTTGATGAGGGAGGTCCATGTTCTCCTCTATCGGTTCCACTGGAACCTACCGAGCTTTCAAAGCGATCCTGAGGTGAAATGCATCTAAGTGGCCGTGATGTTCATCGATGGAGCCTCCCCGCTGTGGGTGAGGCGGTTATTCTGCGTAACCCCCAAGCGACCGTCTTTGGATCTTTTCTTTACCCCTTGGGCCCCGCTCTCAACGTCCAGATACCGAGGATGTCCTTCTGCCCCCCAATCGGGTGGGCGTTTTTAGAATCCGGGGTCTCGTTCGACGTCCACATGCTATGGTTTCCTTGAAAGACTCCAATAACAGTTTTCGGCGCCGCCTTAAGCTTGCTTCACGCATTCTTATCGGGAAGGCCGTGGTGCCTTTAGCTGAGAGTGACGCCGAAGGGCTTCTGGCCGATCGTCTCAAGGACGAGGTCTTACTCGAACGGCTCCAAGCAAAGCTCATGGATGATTATGATGAAGAGCTGGAGATGGAGGTTGATGATCATCCGTCGGGCGGAAAGGGCCGATCCCCGGGCCCTTCGGGGGAGGATCCTGTCTTTAGGCGGCAATATTTTCAAGAGCTTTTCAGGCTGCAGGGGGAATTAGTCAAACTTCAGGACTGGATTGCAGCGACGGGACAAAAGGCGGTCATCCTCTTTGAGGGTCGCGATGCCGCGGGTAAAGGGGGTGTGATCAAGCGCATCGTTCAGCGTCTTGACCCCAGGGTCTGTCGAACCGTGGCCTTACCGGCACCCAGCGATCGTGAGCGAACCCAGTGGTACTTTCAGCGTTACGTCTCCCATTTACCCGCGGCGGGTGAAATGGTCTTGTTTGATCGCAGCTGGTACAACCGTGCCGGCGTCGAGCGGGTCATGGGATTCTGCAACGATGCAGAATACGAAGAATTCTTTCGTTCCGTTCCGGAATTTGAGCGAATGCTGGTTCGCTCCGGTACGAAGGTCATCAAATACTGGTTCTCGATCACCGATGAAGAACAGCGGCTTCGCTTTTTCAGCAGAATTCATGATCCCTTGAAGCAATGGAAGCTGAGTCCAATGGACCTCTATGCACGAAGCCGTTGGGAGCAGTACACCGAGGCCAAGGAAGTGATGATGGAAAGAACCCACATCCCGGAAGCGCCCTGGTGGGTCGTCCAGGCCGTCGATAAAAAGAAAGCGCGGCTCAACTGTATCCATCATCTTTTAAGCCAGTTTTCCTATCAGGAAATTGAGCGGCCACCGATCGTGTTGCCGGAGCGGGAACATCATCCCGACTATCAGCGGCATCCGGTTATACCGGACATGATGGTTCCAGAGATCTATTAAGCCACTATCGGCAAAGAGACGATGGTATGGGAGGTCTTTAGTTGATGATCTTCCGATAAGCAGTTTGACTTCCCTATTCATCCCCGCCCTAAATCACGGTGCTTTTCGCGGATTCCGGTAAATAAATATTTAAATTCCATATGGTAAAAAGGAACCTCGCTTTTTTAACGGTTGCCAGCAGAAGGGCGGCAGCTTCTTTTTGACTCCATCTCTATCACATCCTTATGAATCGATCCTCCGACCGGAAGCTCTTTGTACTCGATACGAATGTGCTGATGCATGACCCGGCGTCTTTGTTTCGCTTTCAGGAGCATGATTTATTTATTCCGATGATTGTCCTTGAAGAACTGGATCAGTGTAAGAAAGGCCTCTCAGATATCGCGAGAAATGCGCGCCAGACGAGCCGCTTTCTGGATGAATTGATTGGCCGGACCATGCTTTCGGAGATTCGAGATGGCATTCCCTTGAGTCGTCTTGAAGTCGCAAAACAGCAAAATGAAGGATGTTCTGGGCGTCTTTTTTTTCAGACGAATCGATTGGAGTCGGTTCTCCCAGATGATATGCCGGGGAATCTTCCAGACAATTCGATTCTTGCCAGCACGCTGGCACTGGTCAGAGATGATGCAGAGCGGCAGGTCATCCTCGTTTCAAAAGATATTAATCTTAGGATTAAGGCGTCGGTTCTGGGTTTAACTGCCGAGGATTATCACAACGACCAGGTACTTGATGACATCAGCCATCTCTACAGTGGCGCCCAGCAGTTGCCGAATGATTTTTGGGAGACCCATGGCAATTCGATGGAGTCTTGGAAAGATCCAACGGGTCGGACCTTCTATCGGGTTTCAGGTCCTTTGGTGAAATCCTGGCACATCAACCAGTTTGTTTATCTCGATAATGAATCGGACTTCGAGGCCATTGTTCGCTCCAGAGAGAATGGCGCGGCTGTTCTTGAATTGGCCAAGGATTACCGAACTCCCCAGCATGCGGTATGGGGGATCCAGGCGCGTAACCGCGAGCAAAATTTTGCACTCAATGTGCTGATGGACCCATCCATTGATTTTGTCACCCTGTTGGGGACGGCAGGGACCGGGAAGACTCTCTTGACGCTTGCGAGTGGACTGATGATGACGCTCGAAGGGAAGGGCTATCGGGAGATTATCATGACCCGAGAGACGGTCCCCTTAGGGGAAGATATCGGCTTCCTGCCGGGGACAGAAGAAGAAAAAATGACGCCTTGGATGGGCGCGCTTCACGATAATCTCGAACTCTTAAGTGGCGCAGACCCTTTGAACAACACGCAGTGGGAGCGTGGGGCTACGCAACAGCTCCTGATGAGTAAGATTACGGTTCGTTCGCTTAATTTTATGCGGGGACGCACCTTCCTCAACCGCTTCATCATCCTCGATGAGTCGCAAAATCTGACCTCAAAACAGATCAAAACCCTGATCACACGTGCAGGCCCCGGAACCAAGATTGTCTGTCTTGGGGATATTGCCCAGATTGATACCCCATATCTTACAGGGACCACCTCCGGTTTGACCTATGCGGTTGATCGCTTTAAGAATTGGCCACATGCCGCGCATATCAGTATGCGGAGGGGTGAACGATCTCGCCTCGCTGATTTTGCGGCGGAGGTTCTTTAGGCT
>RFVA01000221.1 GCA_009922685.1 Gammaproteobacteria bacterium
ATGACGTTTGCCATCTCGCAGCAGAGCGATAAAAGACCCGGGTTAAACCGGGTCTTTTTATGGCTGCTTCCAGGCGGGGCTCGCGGTTATTTATTTCCTATAAGGCAACAATGAGTAAAATCTAAAGTCCATTGTTTTCTGTTAAAGTCAACCTGCGTTTAATGACATAGGAGCAGATGATGGAAATATTGATTTTGACCGTGGTTTTGATTGGTGCGGTGGCGACCGTGGACATTCGTGAAAATAGAAATGACGATTAAATCTCAACCGCTGCGATGGAAAAAAAGATGACGCATCTAAAACGACACGCATGAAAAAGCCCCATCCTGGGGCTTTTTTTTCGACTGTTACCCACGCTGTTGGGTGACCCTCTCGCCGCGCCATAAGGCTCAACCATCACCCCGATCAATACGGTGCCACTCAAAGAAGGGCCCTGGGTCGGTCTTCCTCAAAGGTGCAATCTCTTGGTGCCCTGCCATTCTAGATCTCGATAGCGTGGGGTAGGTCGTCATCAGAGCGTCAATGACAAGATTCAACTGATCATACTGTATCGCCTCGTAGCCACGGTCATCGGTTCCTTCAAGCTCAATGCCAATCGAAAAATCGTTACAGGCCTCCCGTCCCTGATAGGAAGAGATGCCCGCATGGAAGGCTCGTCGATCGAAAGGGACAAACTGGATGATCTCGCCGTCTCTTCGAATGACCAAATGGGAGGAGACCTTTAGAGAGGCAATACCCTGATAATAAGGGTGTTCCTCGGGATCAAGGCGATTGGTGAAGAGCTCAATAATCCCTTCGGTGCCGAATTGACCCGGGGGAAGGCTGATGCAGTGGATCACGATGAGATCGAGATCCTCTAAAAGGGGCCGATGGTCCTGGTTAGGGCTTTCGATGAAGCGGATGCCTTCGAGCCGATGATTCTTGATCTTCATGGTGTCGACCGTCTCGTAGGCGGGGCTCAAGTCTTAGGGATGAAGATCAACGGGTAGGCTTTGATCTGAAGGACTCCAACAGTAGGAGGACAACACCGACCGTGATCGCGGAGTCTGCGACATTGAACGCGGGCCAGTGCCAGTCGCCATAGTAAACGTCCAGGAAATCGATCACATAGCCATAGAGG
This sequence comes from Gammaproteobacteria bacterium, assembly GCA_009922685.1. Classification (GTDB taxonomy): domain Bacteria; phylum Pseudomonadota; class Gammaproteobacteria; order Methylococcales; family Methylococcaceae; genus UBA6136. The sequence goes on from RFVA01000221.1 coordinate 1,121, forward strand.
ACTCGATCGATGAGGTTGCCGATCGCTCCCCCGAGAACCAGGGCCCAAGCGCTGGCTTCGAGCTTGCGCTCGCTCGGTATTTGCCGAATCCAGAAACAGATCAGGATGCTTGCAATGACGGCGAGACCGATGAAAAACCAGCGTTGCCAGCCCCCTGCACTTGAAAGAAAACTGAAGGCAGCCCCCTGATTCCTGAGATAGGTGAGAGAAAAAGAGGGTAGGACGGGAATCGATTCATAGAGCTTTAAGGACGTATCCACCATGCGTTTGGTTATCTGATCGATCACCAAAACCAAAGCCGCCAGCCAGAGCCATTTCTGCATTCTGATTACCCCAAAACTCGGCTTTCGCCGGCCCCTTCAATGTTGGTCACGCAACGGCCGCAGAGTTCGGGATGACGCGCTTCTGATCCCACATCCTCCCGATGTTGCCAGCAGCGAATGCATTTGGGATGGGTTGAGGGCATGACCTCGATCCGAAGCCCTTCAATTTCGCTACCTCTTTCGTTGCCGCCCGTTTCTTTGAGGACTTGTGTCTTCGAATTAATGAAGATGAAACGAA
>RFVA01000222.1 GCA_009922685.1 Gammaproteobacteria bacterium
TACACGGTAGACGGACTAGATGCTAATGGCTGCAGCGGACAAGGAACGGTAAACATACTGGTTAATGCTTTACCAACATTAACACTTGCTGCAACACCTGCTACCATTTGTCCTGGTGCAACATCAACACTTAATGCTTCAGGTGCCATAAATTATACATGGGCGCCAATAAATTCAACAGTAAATCCTGTGGCGGTTACACCTTCACTTACCACAACTTATACAGCTTCTGGAGAAGATGCCAACGGGTGTATAGGCATAGATTCTATACAGGTTGTTGTGGTGCCTTCGCCAACAGTGCTGATATCGCCTCTTAACGCATCGGTTTGTGCTGGAAGTAATGTGACTTTAACAGCTACTGGTGCAACAAATTATACTTGGTTACCAAGTAATGGAACCAATTCACTGACTGTTGAAACACCAACTACAACATCAACGTATACCGTAATTGGAGACAATGGTGGGGGTTGCCCAAATTCTACTACAGTTTCGGTTTTCGCCTTTTCATTACCAACAATTACTGCTGTTACAAATCCTACAGTGGTTTGTGCCGGTTCAGGAATTACACTAACGGCCAATGGGGGTATCAGTTATACTTGGGCACCAATAGGATCTACATTAAATCCAGCAACGGATAATCCAACAATAAGTACAACTTACACGGTAGACGGACTAGATGCTAATGGCTGCAGCGGACAAGGAACGGTAAACATACTGGTTAATGCTTTACCAACATTAACACTGGCTGCATCACCTGCTACCATTTGTAGTGGAAACACCTCTACATTAACGGCTAGTGGCGCAATAAACTATACATGGTCGCCACAAAATACAACAGTAAATCCAGTACCTGTAACACCAACTGTAACTACAACCTATACGGCTTCTGGTGAAGATGCCAACGGGTGTTTAGGTATAGATTCTATTCAGGTTCAAGTAGTACCTGTGCCTACCGTAGCAATTTCACCTTTAAATCTTACTGTATGTGCCGGTAGTTCAGCAACTCTTACGGCCACAGGTGCTGCTAATTATACCTGGTTGCCTAGCGGAAGTAATAATACATTTATTGTAGATAACCCAACGGTAACAACTACATATACATTAATTGGAGATAATGGCGGAAATTGTCCAAACACTCAAACGGTTGATATAATGGTTAATCCATTACCTGCTAACGTAACCGTTGCCTGCAGTGGTACAATTACATGCGCAACTCCAACTGTGCAGTTGTTTGCAGGTTCAACAAGTTCTAACGTGGGCTACAACTGGAATGGTCCAAACAGTTATACTTCGTCAATTCAAAATCCAACCTTGAATGTACAATGGGGTGATTTTACAGTAACTGTAACAGATACTATTACAGGTTGTTCTACTACAGCCACCATTAACGTGCCAACAGACGGATCCATACCTTCGGTTACGGCAACAAGTTCGGGTAGCATTACTTGTGCTGTAAATACGGTAACCCTTATTGCAGTTAATACCACCACAAACCCAGGCTACACGTGGACAGGACCGGCTTCGTTTACAGCAAATGCTCAAACGGTTACAGTTACAAGTCCTGGTACGTATACTGTAATTGTTGAAGATTTATCAAGTAATTGTAAAGATACTGCCATAGTATCTGTTGGAATACACACCCGTGT
>RFVA01000223.1 GCA_009922685.1 Gammaproteobacteria bacterium
TTTTCCGTTTTCAGAGTCTCGAAGCCGGAGCTCAACAAGGCCAAGTTCGCCTTCGATGAAAGCTGTTTTGGGCGGACTGTCTTCTTTTTGTAGCGCGTTGAAAAGGGTGCTTCTGGCCATGGCTATTTGACCGCGATCGATCAGTTCACGGGCTTCACTCAAGGGGTTATCACTGAACGCCTCATGAGCGTTGAGATGAAGGGTGAAGAACAGCCCCATCATGGACAAGGCTCCCCTGCGAAGGGACTTTCCTAATGGCATCATGGTGGTCATAAGGCCTCGAACGTCATGCGAAAAAAGAGACCATTATCCTGGGCGTCACTGATAGCCCGATAGGCTGGGGGATTGAGCGCATACCCATAGTAAAGTTCGCCCAAAAACGCCATGTAGCTCCAACTAAGCCCCGCGCCAACCGACCAGAGGCTATTCCTAGGTCCCCCAAGGTTCCACGCCGAACCATAGTCCATGAAGGGAATCATTGAAATGACACTCCTTTGGCCCATGATATCGAATGAGGGGAGGGGGTATCGCACTTCACCGGAGAGCGTGAAGCCCTCGTCGCGAACCAGATAATTGGTCCGATAACCTCGCACCGTGGAGACGCCACCCACAGCAATGCGCTCCAAAGGCAGCAGTGCGTTATTGGTGAGCTGAAGGTTATCTTTAAAGATGAACTGAGCCCCTTCATCGTTGAGTCGATAAGCATACTGAGACTGAAATAACCAGGACACAAACTGGCTACTGGGGTATGTCCCATTGGCAGGGGTGGAACCTAAGGCGTGCATGCCAAAACTTAAGGTATTTCTTACGGATAGAGCATGACGCTCCCACCGTTCAGTATAGTCCTGATAGCTTCTGGCAACCGTGACCTGCGTGTACCCGCCGGTCACGCCAGGGACGAAGGAGTAGGGTTCCCCCAAGAGGGTCGTGTTGTTGGCCCGGACCGAGAAGGATCCTCCAAGGACCAGACGGCGCTTAAGATTTTCAATCAAAGGATAACTCGCACCCGCCTCTTCAATATGAACAAGACTCTTGATGTTGAGATTCTGGAAGGAGCTCTCAACGACAGAAGAATTGCCTTCATCAAAGTTGATATATCCAAGGAGTTTGGAGCCAAACAATGGCATCGAGTAACCGCCGGCGTAACGCTCGGAGCCGTTGCTGCCAACGATGGTCATCTGTAAGGCATCGCCAAGACCTGTCAGGTTGCGAATCCAGCCACTCCCTCCAATACCAATGGCACCGATGGAAGGAGGTCGGTAATTATCAACAAAGGTGGTTAAGCCAAAGGATTTGGCTCGTTGCACCTCCACATCGAGAATGGCTTCGCCCGGGTGATCCCCTGGCCGGATCCGACCTTTCATCCCTTCGAGCAAGGGATCACTCAAAAGCAGTTGAAAATTTTCCTGGAGATCATTGATGTTGAAAGCTGCATTAGGGTCCTCTAGAAGGCGAGCCTTAATGTAATCAGAGTCAAGTCCTTCGATACCACGGATGACCAACTCCGAGAGTTTGCCTTCGACGATTTGAAAATGAATCCGATGACCCTTCGGGTCGAAAGCATCAATAGCCGCGCCGGAGTTGATATAACCTCGATCGGTATAAAGGCGGGTGATCCGA
>RFVA01000224.1 GCA_009922685.1 Gammaproteobacteria bacterium
TCCATGACATCGACAAACGACTCCTCCTTATCCCAGAAGGAAGGATAGTTGCCCCCCTTTCGGATGAGAATACCGGAGACACCGACGGGTGGCGGTGGTTCCACCCCCGCGGGGAGCTTACGCTGACCGCGCCAGAAATCCCTGGGTGAAACTGTCTCCGGCCGATCCATGACCACCGGGCGGGTGAAAAAGGAAGCTCTCGGCATCGGCGGCTCTGGGGTTTCATCCAAGGCCGACGCCAATGCGGTTCCAAGGGGTGTCGCCTTCAGCCTTCCAATCAACTGAGCCCTTGAAAGTCCGCGAAGTTCAAAAAGCATGAAGGGATCTTGATCCAGCCGGCTGGCGAGAAGATAAAAGAGGGCCGCGATATGCTTGCAGGGGGTTTCAGGATCAGGGCAATCACAACCACTTTGAATTTCCTCAGGGCTTTGTGGGAGCAGCCTGACGCCTAAGGCCGAGAGTGGACGCTCCATCTCATCCGGCATCTCATTCACCAGAAGTCGCGAGATATACCCCGCACGACTCCCAATCAGATCGAGGGCTTCATCCCAAGCGGCCGCGGGAATCGGCTCAAAAGCCAACCAAGTCGTGTAGATCGGCACGTCGTGGATCCCGTAATAGGGATTCATTTTGCCGCGGATGCGCGCCTCGACCCGAGCACCCCTGACTTCCCACTGACGGATCTGCTGGGTACTGAGGTAATGACGGCCGCGGGCCAATCGCCCGGGATCAGACTGACGTTCCAAGACATCAAGGAACCGTTGACCCCACCACGTCTTACTGGTCTTGCTCATCGAAGGGGCTTACCGAACTTTAAAGGGCGCAAGGAGGGTTACAAGGACCCTTAGCCCGTGGGAGAATCCCCTTAAATGCCTGACATCATGGAGTGCTTGGGACATGAAGAACGAACAGCCCGCCTGGGTGATGGAGATAGCAGGAAAGGATAGCACGCGGCTTATCCGCCTCATTGGACGTCTCGACACCGTCCACCTCAAGGAGGTAGAGGCCGCCGCCCAATTAGAGCTTGATGGGGACTTAAAGGAATTGACCTTTGACCTTGAAGCCGTGACTTTTCTGGGGTCAAGCTTCATCCGTCTTGTCATAAACGCGACTAAAACGTTAGGATCTGAAGCGGTCCACATTATCAACGCCAGTCCCCACCTTTGTGAAGCCCTCGTCATCGGGGGGCTAGAAAAGGTCATCCGAAGCGATTTCGCCGATCACCAAAAGGGGCCATCATCCGGCCGTTACCCTGTCGATCCAGCTCTCAAGTCCAAGGCCTTCATCGGTGAAGCCGATTATAAGACCCTTTATGATCAATCGATTAAGGATCCAGAGACGTTCTGGCGCCAACAAGCCTTACACCTTCTCGATTGGGATCAGGCATTTAAAACCGTCTCGTCCTCAGATTTCAGAACCGGTGAGATTCAATGGTTCAAGGAAGGCCGCCTCAATGCCAGCGTCAACTGCCTTGATCGCCATCTAGACACTCGGGGGGACCAAGTTGCCATTCTCTTCGAAGGCGATGAGCCTCAGATGGTGCGGCGTATCACCTACCGAGAGCTCCATGGGGAAGTCTGCCGTTTGGCGAATGTCCTCAAAG
>RFVA01000225.1 GCA_009922685.1 Gammaproteobacteria bacterium
GTCCTTTTGAGATATTAAATTGAGAGAAACTCTGAAAGACATTATGGCCCACCGTCGTTCCCATGGATTGGGTGACGTGGACATCAGAACTCCCTCCACCGGGGCTTAAGGTATGGACTGAACCCAAATAACCAGGAGCGCCACTCGGGAAGCCTTGAGATCCTACCGAACCATCGGTCACAATGCCGCCATTGGCAAGCACCTCCCCACTGAAGCCCTTGACGAAGAGGAGAACCAAGAGCGAAATCTCTAATCGTTTCTTACTCAATGAATGAAACCTCAGAGCCACTAGATCTTGCCTGGTCCAGTTCGCCGTCATAAGAGGATCTATCGTCTCTGGGCGGGGGACTCAAGTTCAAGCCTCCTCTGCTACTTAAGTGGGTCTTCAAAACTATCAAGGAGAGGGAATATCACCGCCCTCTAACGCTTCGAGGTAAATCTTTGCAAAAGGGAAGCTTGGCGCAAGATTAACCGCGATCTGGTAAGACTCAAACGCCCAACCATTCCCTTTCTTGGCGAGAGTCATCGCCTCTATCAGTAGATTCTGGCGCTCACTATCAGTCGATGGCAATTTCTTCTGGGAAATGGCGGCACCCGACGATGCCCCCACCACCGCGAGGGGCATACTGATCTGATCCTCACCCCCTGCAATTTCTAATTGGTAATTGCCCGGTTTAAGGCTTAAGTTCTCGAAGGTGTAGCGATGGCTTGCGATGCCTTTCTCAAGTGCGATCGGCTGACCCACGGCATCCTTCAATGTAAGGATGAAAGGAGCGTGGCCACCGGACCAAGTGACATGCAAAGGCTGTTGTTTTTTTTCAGTGATCCGGAGCCCGCCATCCTGACCTAGGGGGATGAGCAGCGTTTCAGTATCACCAAGCGCCCTTGCTGAGGCCTGAACGATTTTTTCTGAGGGTTGCCCGCTGTCGCGAGCTCCAACTCGGACCAACAGCCAATCAACGGCTGAATTCCAGGTCGCTTCGGTGCGTTGTCCAAGATCATTACCGCCGAGGTCCGGTGCGGCGAGTATTTTCTGGCTTCCAGTCATCTCAAGAGGCTTCACCGAACCATTGGCCATCACCACCGCAGCCTTCGCTGTCTGATCCTTCAGAATTAAGGTATCACCCGGCTTCAGGTACATTCCGTCGACGACATTCAGTGTCTTCCCGTCTCGCGTTAGGGCCCGTTAGAAAAAGAACGAAGGCTAAGGCCTTATGTAGGCTTTGTTTGCTCATGTCGAATCTCCAGTTGGAATTCAATATCCTATTCTTTTTGATCTGGCTTAGGATTTTTCAGCGCTTTAGAGCGTTTAAAGTGACTTAATGTTTCTTTGACGCTATCACGGGTATCGGTGAAACTCGTCAGAATGAGTGGAATCGCTACCGTCAACCAGACACCCATCTTAAAGAAATGGTAGCAAACAGGAAGCAGTAACAGGGCGATACCCAGGCTAAACCAGAGAGGATTAATGTCTTTAGCCATCAATTGATGAGCCCAATAGCCTAAGAGAATGATGAAAACCTCAAGCCCTAAAGAGATATAAAGATTGGGGCGGGTGATGAAGCCGTACTGATTGAGCGTATTGATTGA
>RFVA01000226.1 GCA_009922685.1 Gammaproteobacteria bacterium
ATTGGCATTGGAGCGGATGAGATGGTGGTCCGTGATCTTTTAGGAAGCCACAAAGTAAACCCCTCCCAGGATCTTGATGAACCGACGATGCGGGGTATTGCCGATAAAACGGGTGGCCGCTATTTCAGGGCCAAAGATGTTCAGGAACTCGAAGAAATTTACCGATTGCTGGATGCCTTGGAGCCGGTGGAAAGGGACAAACGTTATTACCGTCCCAAAATCGAACTCTTCCCCTGGCCTCTTGGGCTCTCCATGGGTCTTGCCGCGTTTTTTGCCTTTTTGAAGCGGAGGCAAGGATGGGCCTGAATGACTTTCATTTTTTAAGGCCTTTTTGGCTCTTGGGATTGATCCCGGTGGTGGGCTTTTGCTGGTGGTATCTCAAAGGCCGCTCAAGCGGCGATGATTGGCTGGATTACTGTGATCCCGCTCTCCTCCCCCATATCCTGATCGATCGTCCTTCGAAGAGACGTTATGGGTCTTTCTGGATCCTCGGTCTAGCCGGGGTCTTAGGTGTGATTGCGCTTGGAGGTCCTGCTTATGAGCGCCTCCCAACCCCTGTTTTTCGGAATCTGTCCTCTTTGGTCATCCTTCTTGATCTTTCCTATGGCATGGATGCTACCGATATCAAACCCAGTCGGATCGAACGGGCACGCTATAAAATCGAGGATCTTCTAAGGGCTAGAAAAGAGGGTCAGACCGCCTTGATCGCTTATGCGGGGGATGCCTTTGTCGTGACCCCCTTGACCGATGATGGGGCGACGATTGCGGCCCAATTGATGGCGCTTTCTCCCAAAATCATGCCAGAACAGGGTGCTCGACTTGATCTGGGTCTCACTAAAGCCGCTGATCTCTTATTTCAAGCCGGCCAAAAAGCAGGGGATATCCTTGTCGTGACTGCAGGTATTGAGGTCGATGCGGCTCGATCCGAAGCCGCTCGTTTATTGGGAGAGGGCATCAGGGTTTCTGTTCTTGGCGTTGGGACCAAAGATGGGGCCCCCATCCCCATGCCCGAAGGAGGTTTTAGGAAGGGGAGTGATGGCCGGATCGTGGTTTCACGGCTAGAGATTAAGCCCTTATGGGATTTGGCGCAGGCGGGAGGCGGGGTTTACCGATCTCTTGATGCCGGAAGCAAAGATACCGAAGCCCTTCTCGACTTTCTGGATCGAAAGGGCCAAGGTCCAGAGGATAAGAGCCAAAAGCTTCAAGTTGATCAATGGCGGGATGAAGGGATTTGGCTGTTACCGCCTCTCGTTTTCTTGGCCGCCCTGGGGTTTCAAAGAGGCGGCTTGGCCTTGATTCTTTTGGTCTTTCTGATCCCCTTACCCTCCCCAGCGAATGCCTTTGAGTGGCAGGATCTCTGGTGGACCAAGGATCAGCAGGCAGAGAGGGTTTTAAAGGCGGGTGATCCCAAAAAAGCGGCGGACCTTTTTGAACGCCCTGATTGGAAGGCGGCGGCCCAATATAAGGCAGGGGACTTTAAAGCCTCTGAAGAAGTGCTACAGGGCATCAAGACCCCTCAAGGACTTTATAACCTTGGGAATGCGCTGGCTCAGGAGGGTAAACTTGAGGAAGCCTTGAAAACCTA
>RFVA01000227.1 GCA_009922685.1 Gammaproteobacteria bacterium
CTTGAAAACGCCAAGTCCTACCAAGAGCAGATCTTCAAGATTCTGGACCCTGCGAAGACCGACGTTCTGTTCAATAGTGAGTGGATGAACGCCATGGCGCCGAGTGAGCTGATTGCGCTGGCTGCTAAGCATACTGTGGCGCGGATGCTGGAGCGCGAGGATTTCAATAACCGATACAAAACGGGTCAGCCGATCGCCATCCATGAGTTTCTCTACCCCTTGATCCAGGGTTACGATTCGGTCGCAATGCGAGCGGATGTGGAGTTGGGTGGGACAGATCAGAAGTTCAATCTCTTGGTGGGGCGGCAGTTGCAGGAAGCCTATGGCCAGCCCCCTCAGGTGGTGCTGACCATGCCGATCCTTGAGGGGCTGGACGGCGTCCAAAAGATGTCGAAGTCGCTGGGTAACTATGTCGGAATCACCGATGCGCCGGATGAGATGTTCGGCAAGTTGATGTCCGTCTCTGATGAACTGATGTGGCGATACATGGAGCTCCTCAGTGCTGAATCCATGATGACCATAAGCGACTGGCGAAAGGCCTGCCAAGAAGGGGCCAACCCCCGAGACTACAAAGTGAAGTTCGCTCAGGAAATGATTGCGCGGTTCCATGATCGGACGTCAGCCGATAGGGCGCTTGAAAACTTTGAGGCTCGGTTCAAGCAGGGACTGGTTCCCGATGACCTGGTTGAGACGGCCCTGGATACCCCTGGGCATGGCTATCCGATAGCGAATCTTCTCAAGGATCTGAACTTGACGGCCTCCACCTCGGAATCGATCCGCATGATCAAGCAGGGTGGGGTCAAGATCGATGGTGAAAAGATTGAGGACGGAAAAATCAGTCTTAAAAAGGGGGCAAAGGGGGTGATTCAGGTCGGTAAGCGTAAGTTTGCAAAGTTTGCCCTCACATAAATCACCGCTAGTTCAGTCGATTGCAGGAAGTTGACAGCGTGAGTTGACGCCCCCCTCAAACCTGTTCATAATGAGCGGCTTCTCACGGCTAAAGCGGCTGTGGGGGACGCCGGCAGGGAGCCGGCGGGGGGTTGACGGAACTAGGAAGTTCGGTAGAATACCCGCTCTTAACGACGGAGTTTTTGTCGTTAGCTCTTTAACAAACAGATCAAGCAATGGTGTGGGCGCACAAGTCAATTCGTGCGAGTAGACCGATTATCGAACCTTCGGGTTCGAGCAAGAAATTAGCCTCGTTTATCGAGTGCTAGATTAAACTGAAGAGTTTGATCATGGCTCAGATTGAACGCTGGCGGCATGCTTAACACATGCAAGTCGAACGGCAGCACGGGAGCTTGCTCCTGGTGGCGAGTGGCGGACGGGTGAGTAACACGTAGGAATCTGCCTAGTAGTGGGGGATAACTTGGGGAAACTCAAGCTAATACCGCATACGCTCTACGGAGGAAAGCGGGGGATCTTTGGACCTCGCGCTATTAGATGAGCCTGCGTCCGATTAGCTAGTTGGTGGGGTAAAGGCCCACCAAGGCGACGATCGGTAGCTGGTCTGAGAGGACGATCAGCCACACTGGAACTGAGACACGGTCCAGACTCCTA
>RFVA01000228.1 GCA_009922685.1 Gammaproteobacteria bacterium
GGGTGTCCCACGAAACGATCTACAACGCCCTGTATGTTATGCCTAAGGGTGAGCTCCGAACGGAGCTGCTGGGCTGCTTGAGGCAAGCCAAACGCATTCGCCGGCCCAGGGCTCGGGGCGAAGATCGGCGGGGTCAGATTCAGGATATGGTGAGCCTTCATGTGCGCCCACCCGAGGTAGAAGACCGACTGATCCCGGGGCACTGGGAGGGCGATCTTATCAAGGGTGCGTTCAACCGGTCTGCAGTGGGCACCCTGGTCGAGAGAACCAGCCGACTGGTGATGTTGGTTCGGATGGAAAATGCCTCCGCAGCTGCGGCACTTGAGGGTTTCAGTCGAGTACTCAATGGCATACCGGAACCGATGCGCAAGACGTTGACCTATGATCAGGGCAAGGAGATGAGCGAACATAAGCAACTCTCCGAAAGAACAGGCGTTTCAGTGTTCTTTGCTGATCCCCATAGCCCTTGGCAGCGTGGTTCGAATGAGAACACCAACGGACTCTTACGCCAGTATTTGCCGAAGGGAACGGACCTTTCGGGATTCACGCAAGACGACCTGAACGCGATTGCCTGGCAGATGAACAATCGGCCTAGAAAAATTCACGGGTTTCGGACCCCACTTCAGGTTTACAACGAAATGCTGCAGCTGGCTCAGATGCCAACTCAGGGATGTCATTAACCGTGTTGCTCTTGGTACTTGAAACCGCCCACCATATAACGCAAAGCAAGCCAGACTCACTAAGGTAAACCGTTTGATATTCATTGTGGCACCCTTTTATTTCGGCTTTACAAATCGCATTGCTGCAAATAATTGATACCACATCGCACCCGTAAGTAACGTAATGGTTTTCGGCACTTATCCCGTTTCGGCCAGGCATTGTAACGGCCGAGGCATGATAAAGACACCTGTATCACGGTGGAGGGTGTCCGAATTTTTGTGTAAATGTTTGGGTCGCTAATTTTGGGCCACTGAGCGGCAGCTTATCCAAGGAAAGGTTGACGAAACTCAATGGTGCAACTGCAAAGGGAGGCAAAACCGGAAAGCCTCTCTCGCCACCATCGGGCTACACCATCAGCACGGCGGGGGCCCCAGTGCTTCTCGCTAATGGAGAGCCTCTATACGGAAATGGCAAAAACAAGTGCTTCTGTCCCCTGATGCGGCTGAAAGCGACCGGGATCGATCAAGCCGGGAATGTGTGGGCGCTGAACAACTGGAAGTCCTCCTTTGCGGTCGATCTTCTGAAGAATCTCGGTGGAAATGGAGTGGTGATCTTTATTGGTCTAGCCCCACGCCCACGCCCAAAATTTCAATGAGAGTTTTCCTCAACCGATTTGTATCTTGACAGGAAAGACTCTATCGCGCCAGGAACTCAGTACGAACTGACGTGTTTCACTGGGAATTTTGCATAACAGGCATGCTACAAATGATCTGTAGCAAGGTGCGAGCTGTTCGACTGGAAAAAGCCGATTAATCAACCTTTATCCCCTTAAGCTTAAAGTTCTGCAGAGGATTAGGATCTCCATTTGGGTCTTGTACCAGATTTGCGGGAAGACCCAC
>RFVA01000229.1 GCA_009922685.1 Gammaproteobacteria bacterium
TGGAGATCGAAGATGAGCAAGAGAAAAGACGGACAGGCCCGGGGCAAATACACCCTGGAATTCAAGCTGGAGGCGGTTCGCCTGGTCAAAGGGGGGCAGGCGGTACCGGTGACGGCCAAGATCCTGGGCGTGCCGGTGCAGACCTTGGGCAATTGGGTGCGCCTGAGCGAAAAGGGCCAGCTCAAAGGGGCCGGCGACAAGCCGGTGAGCGCAGAGCAGATGGAGCTGGCGCGCTTGCGCGCGGAGAATGCGCGCCTGCGCATGGAGCGCGACATTCTGGGAAAAGCCACGGCGTACTTCGCAAAGCTGCCGCAGTGAAGTACGCCTGGATAGCCATGCACAAGGCCCAGTGGCCCGTCACGCTAGCCTGTGAGGTGCTGGGCGTCAGTGCCAGCGGCTACTTCGAGCACTGGCGACGCAAGGAGGCCGGCAAGCCCAGTAAGCCAGGCGCCAATAGGCGCATCAGCGATGAAGCCTTGCTGGTTCACATCAAGGCCATCCACGCCGAGGTCAAGCAGGAATACGGTTGGCCCAAGATGTGGAAGGAGCTGCTGGCCCGGGGCGTTCGGGTGGGCAAGGAGCGAGTACGAAAGCTGATGCAGCGCCACGGCATCAAGGCCAGGGGCAAGAGAAAGTTTATCGTCACCACCGACAGCAAACACGATCTGCCCATTGCGCCGAATCTGCTGGCGCGCGACTTTACGGCGGCGGCGCCCAACCAAACGTGGACCAGCGACATCACCTACATCGCCACCGATGAGGGTTGGCTGTATCTGACGGCAGTGTTGGACCTGTTCAGCCGCCAGGTTGTGGGCTGGAGCATGAGGGCGCATATGCAAACCAGCGCTGTGACGGATGCTTTGCGAATGGCGTGGTTTCGCCGCCGCCCCAAGCCCGGTCTGATCTTTCATTCGGACCGAGGTAGCCAGTATTGCAGCCATGAGTTTCAGAAGGAACTTGAGAGCTACGAGATGAAGTCCTCAATGAGCCGCAAGGGCGACTGCTGGGACAATGCGCCCACGGAGAGTCTGTGGGGACGGTTGAAGGTCGGCAGGCTGTACGGCAGGCGGTTCGTCACACGACGCGAGGCCATGGACGAAGTGATGGACTGGATCAATTTCTACAACCATACAAGATTGCACTCGACGCTGGGCTACGTCAGCCCGATGACGTTCGAGCAACGCTGGATCGCGGCCCAGCAGCAAGACAGGAAGTCCGCATAATGGGCAGCCTATGGAGTGCGGTAAACAGGGGCAAGGTCACTGCCGTCCCCCTCGGCCGTGCGTGCTTCGGCAATGGCTTTATCCATGACGCCGATTTCGGCGTGCAACTGCGCGCAGCTAAGTTCGTTGTCGGTCAACTTAATACGCTCGATCGGCGCTTGTTGCGCGTGCGCCAGCTGGCTGCCCAGCGCCAACACCGCGAGTGTGCCGATTAACGACGCCGCAATAGTATGGATCTTGTTCACCGCAGTGCCTTCCAAATTCGAAAGATATTAGCGTGAATGTTATATGAGATGGGACTGGTTACC
>RFVA01000230.1 GCA_009922685.1 Gammaproteobacteria bacterium
CATGTCGATGCCGTTCAGAATGCCGGAAAGCTTTTCCGCCCGGTGGGTCAAAAGTCCCTCGAGGCCACAGCCAAATTCAGGGCCTTGAATTTCCCTCGCATAGGTTGGGCTGACCGTGCTGATCCGATCGGCGAAGACGAGGCCTCCTTTGATAAAACTCATTTGCCCATAAAATTCGAGGGCACTGGGGCTCCAAAAACGGAGGGGGAGCCTTAGTTTTAGGAACGTGTCGTGGCTGAACGTGCCCTGATAGGCCAGATTGTGGATGGTGAAGACGGTTGCCGGCCGATTGATTTCATCGCTCAACAAGGCAGGAACGAGTCCCGTTTGCCAGTCGTTGCAGTGGACGATATCAGGCTTCCAATCAAGACCCAGCCGGTCCATCGCCAAATCGGTTGCAATATGGCAGAACGTCGAAAAGCGTTCGGCATTGTCGGGCCATGGCGAGCCATCTGGCCCCAGATAGGGATTGCCGTGGCGGCCAAAATGGGTGTCATCGATGAAGGCCAGAACCGGAACTTGACTGCCAGGCAGGAGGCCCCTTTGAAGCTTTGGGCTTTTGGCGCCGGGGATCCCTTCAACCAATTCGAAGGCGCCTTGTGCCAGTGCACCTGGGTAGCCTGGAATCAAAATGCGAACATCGTGGCCTAGAGCCTTGAGAGCGATCGGGAGGCTGCCTGACACATCGGCCAGCCCCCCGGTCTTGATCAAGGGATAGACCTCGCTGGTGACAAAGAGGATTTTCTGCATAGGTTTGGGTCAAGGGGTCAAGCCACGCGTCCTAAGATGATGCCGGCTAGGGGCGGGATGGTCAGACGAACTGAAAAGGGGCGGCCCATCCAAGGAGTCGCCTCGGCACTTAAGGTCCCATTGCCGACATTGCTGCCACCATAAAATTGGGCGTCAGAATTGAAGATTTCCTCATAGACCCCTGCCTCAGGGACGCCGATCCGGTAATCGCCTCGGGGAATGGGGGTGAAATTAAAGACGACCAGGACCAGATCATCATCACTCTTGCGAAGATAGCTCAAGACCGACTGGGAGGCGTCATGGCAGTCGATCCACTCGAATCCTTCAGGGCTGAAGTCGTGGCGATATAAGGCGGGTCTTTCGATATAAAGCCGGTTGAGGTCACCGACGACCTTATGGATACCCTGATGGAGTGGGTAGTCGAGGACGTACCAGTCAAGAGAGCCTTCGGCATTCCATTCGGTGCCTTGGCCAAATTCTGAGCCCATGAACAAGAGCTTCTTGCCGGGATAGGTCATGAGGTAAGTCATCAATAACCTGAGGTTCGCAAAACGCTGCCATTCATCACCGGGCATCCGCGCCAAGAGGGAGCCTTTGCCATGAACTACCTCGTCGTGGGAGAACGGCAGGATAAAGTTTTCCGTGAAGGCATAAAGAAGACCAAAGGTGAGCTGGTCATGGTGGTAGTGGCGGTGGATGGGGTCCTTACTGAAGTATTCGAGCGTATCGTGCATCCACCCCATGTTCCATTTCATGGAGAAACCGAGGCCGCCGGTCCAG
>RFVA01000024.1 GCA_009922685.1 Gammaproteobacteria bacterium
AGGGGCCTTAAGGCCCCTGCTTTCTTCCATTCGGTCGTCTGATCAACCGCCAAAATCGTCCAGCATGATGTTTTCACGCTCGACACCGATATCCAGCAACATCTTGATCACCGCCGTATTCATCATCGGCGGACCACACAGGTAGTACTCACAATCCTCCGGTGCTGGATGGTCTTTGAGGTAGTTCTCAAAGAGAACGTTGTGAATAAAGCCGGTGTAACCCGTCCAGTTGTCTTCAGGCTTTGGTTCCGACAGCGCAATGTGCCAGTTGAAGTTTGGGTTTTCCTTCTGAAGCGTATCGAAGTCATTGACGTAGAACATTTCACGGAGACTTCTTGCACCATACCAAAAGGTCATCTTACGCTTGCTCTTAAGACGACGAAGCTGATCAAAAATATGGGAGCGCATAGGCGCCATACCCGCACCGCCGCCAACAAAGACCATTTCATGATCCGTTTCGCGGGCAAAGAACTCACCAAAGGGACCTGAAATGGTTACCTTGTCACCTGGCTTCAGGTCGAAAATATAAGACGACATGACGCCTGGCGGAATGCCCTGCGTGCCCGGTGGCGGGGTCGCAATCCGGACATTCAACATAATGATGTCATTTTCTTCCGGATAGTTGGCCATGGAGTAAGCCCTAATCGAGGGCTCCTTGACGACCGATTCATACTGCCAGATATTGAATTTATCCCAGTCTTCATGGAATTTCTTTTCAATGGCAAAGTCACGAAACTTAGCATCATAGGCGGGACATTCAATTTGAATGTATCCACCGGCCCTGAAGTCAACGGACTCTCCTTTGGGAAGATGCAGGACCAATTCCTTGATAAAGGTGGCCACGTTGTGGTTTGAGCGAACGGTGGTCTCCCACTTCTTAACCCCAAAGACCTCATCATGGACATGAATTTTCATGTTTTGCTTGACCGTGACCTGACAGGCCAAACGATCACCGCAAGCCGCCTCGCGCTTCGTAATATGGGACAATTCGGTCGGCAGAATATCACCACCGCCCGCATCAACCCGCACCCGACATTGCGCACAGGTGCCGCCACCGCCACAGGCTGATGACACAAAGAGATTGTGATCAGCAAGGGCTGTCAGCAGCTTGGACCCAATCGGCACATGAATCGTTTTCTCATCATTGATGAGAACATCCACATTACCTTCAGCGACCAACTTCGACTTGGCTCCCAGGATCACAAAGACCAGGGCGACAACGATAAAGGTGAAAAACAGTACACCCAGAATAATTTCGAGCATTGTTCTACCCTAACCCTTTAAAGTTGAATACCTGAGAATGCCATGAAGCCCAGGGCCATGAGACCGGCTGTGATGAACGTAATACCAAGGCCACGTAAGCCCGGTGGAACATCACTGTATTTAAGCTTTTCACGAACACCCGCCATAGCGGTAATCGCCAACGCCCAACCGAATCCACTGCCCACACCGTAGACGACACTTTCTGAAAAGTTGTAATCGCGTTCGATCATAAAAAGGCTACCGGCCAAGATGGCGCAGTTCACCGTAATGAGGGGCAAGAAGATTCCGAGCGCGTTGTAGAGGGCCGGAAAAAAACGGTCCAGAACCATCTCGAGAATCTGAACAATAGCGGCGATGACGCCGATACAGGCCATCAACGCGATAAAGCTAAGGTCGACATCCTGAACGCCCGCCCAAGTCAACGCGTTTTCCTTTAATAAATAGGTGTAAATCAAGTTGTTGGCTGGAACGGTCAGCGTCTGAACGATAACCACAGCAATCCCAAGACCCACTGCCGTTTCGATTTTCTTCGAAACCGCGATAAAGGTACACATGCCCAAAAAGAAAGACAGCGCCATGTTCTCGATGAACACAGACTTGATGAATAAGTTGATATAGGCTTCCATTCTAGTGAGCCTCCCCGTGGACCGCACCATGTGCGGGCTGAATTTCAAAGTCCGACTTTTCAACCTGCTTTGGCTTCCATGTCCTGATCGCCCAAATAATCAGACCGATGAGGAAGAACGCGCTCGGCGGCAACAGGAGGAGTCCGTTTGGAACATACCAGCCACCATCTTTGACGAGTGGCAGAATCTCCATACCGAGGAGCTTACCGGATCCCAGTAACTCGCGAATCACCGCCACACCGATCAAAATCAAGCTATAGCCGAGGCCATTGCCGATCCCATCGAGGAAGCTCTCCCATGGCGGGTTTTTCATGGCGTAGGCTTCTGCCCGACCCATGACGATACAGTTGGTGATAATCAAACCGACAAAGACGGACAACTGCTTACTGACATCATAAGCAAAGGCCTTCAAAAGCTGATCAACCACAATCACCAATGAAGCAATGATCACCATCTGAGCAATGATGCGGATGCTGCTCGGGACATGATTGCGAATGAAGGCGATCCCTGCGCTTGAAAAGGCGGTCACGGTGGTGAGCGCAAGACTCATGATCAAGGCCGTCGACAACTGAGAGGTCACCGCCAGCGCCGAACAGATTCCAAGAACCTGAAGGGTGATGGGATTATTCTCGACCAGTGGTTCGACCAGTACTTTCTTATTTTCCTGTGTCAGTTCCATAACTTCAGCCTCTCCGGTTTCTAATCTTTGCAAGATAAATGCCGTAACCTTCTTTGCCCATCCAGTACTGCACCAGATTGCTTACGCCACGACTGGTCAGCGTCGCTCCTGCCAACGCATCCACCTGGTACTCTGAACCTGCCTTGCCAGGATCTACAAACCCTTTGACGAGGCCCAAGGCCACCTCACCAATTTCGATGGTCTGACCCTTTTCACTCAGGTTGTTTTCGTGGAATTCTTTTCCAGTGAAGTTGTAAACCTTCTTGCCTTTCCAAAGCGCTTTCCATTTAGGATTGACCACTTCACCACCCAGTCCCGGGGTCTCGGCCTGATCGTAAAGATTCATGCCAACCACCGTTTCTGCATCGGCCTCAAGAGCAATAAAGCCGAACATGGTCGACCAGAGACCATAGCCATTGACTGGCAAAATCAGTGTCTTAAGCTGATCACCTTCTTTGACTAGGTAGACTTTGGCAACCTTTGGCTTCCGCTTAATGCTAGCAATATCCTTGTTGGCCGGGATCGCTTCACTGAGGAGTGGATCCTTTGCCGCCTTCCACTGGTCGTAGCTTTTGGCATCCATCCCTTCAGCATAATCGCCCGTCGCAAGATCGACCAACCGTACTTCAATATTCTTGAAGACCGTTTCGACGTCCACTCCAGGTTGATAAAGATCCGCTACCTCGAGAATGTTGACCTTTTCATCCTTCGATTTGTTCCACTCCTGAAGCGGCCTCAAGATCACCGCAGAGCCTGATACCACGATGGCTCCCACGAGACATAGCGCCAACGCAACGGCGACCGTTTTCTTGAAGCTATCGTTAGGCAACGCAAGGTAAGGCGCCGCATAGGCCTGAACACCGGCCGTATAGCCGGCCAGTTTTTCCTTGAAACCCGGCTCGACCGAGCTTTTTTCCATGGAATCAGGCATAGCGCTTCACCCTCTTGGCAATGTTGATCTTGATAACCACGTAATCGATCAGTGGCGCAAAAATGTTCGAGAAAAGAATCGCCAGCATGATCCCCTCAGGAAACGCCGGGTTGACGACGCGAATCAGTACCGTCATGAAGCCAACCAGGGCACCAAAGGCCCATCGCCCCGCATTCGTGTGTGCCGCGCTGACAGGGTCAGTCGCCATGTAGACCGTACCAAAGGCAAAGCCGCCAAGGGTGAGATGCCAGTACCAAGGCATGGCATACATCGCATCCGAACTGCTACCGACGACATTGAACAGGGTCGCCGTGGCAATCATGCCCACCAACACACCGGCCATGATCCGCCAGTTGGCGATACGGGTGTAGATGAGGAAGGCAGCGCCCAAGAGGCAAGCCAAGGTCGAGGTTTCACCCAAGGAGCCTTTCTCGAAGCCAATAAAGGTCGCCCACCAAGAGATTCCCGCCTCTCTGACAGCGGTCACCCCACCAATGGCCGCATGTCCAAGAGCGGTCGCCCCTGCAAAACCGTCAACGGCCGTCCATACCGCATCCCCCGACATAGCCGCGGGATAGGCGAAGTAAAGGAATGCTCGTCCCGTCAGCGCCGGATTCAAGAAGTTTTTGCCCGTTCCCCCAAAGACTTCCTTGCCGATGACGACACCAAAGGAAATACCCAAGGCGACCATCCACAAGGGGGTGCTTGGCGGCAGGGTCAGCGCAAACAAAATCGACGACACGAAGAATCCTTCATTGACATCATGCTTACGAACCACAGCAAAGAGCACTTCCCAGATCCCCCCCGCCACGAGCGTGACGATGTACACGGGGAAAAAGAACATTGCTCCGTGGACGATATCCGACAAGGGGTTATAGGGATTGTGGCCAAACAGGTTCACAATCCAGCCACGCCAGCCCGGAACCTCCTGAAGCCCCAGCGTTTCCATCGCGAGATTTGCCTGATATCCCGTATTCAGGAGCGCCATAAACATGCAAGGCAGTGCGGCAATCCAAACATAGGTCATGACCCGCTTGAGGTCGATCGCATCACGGACATGGGTTGCCCCAGAGGTCACATCGGATGGGCTGTAGAGGAAGGTATCCACCATCTCATAGACGGGATACAGCTTCTCAAACTTCGCCCCCTTTACAAAGTGGGGGTGGAGCTTATCCAAAAACTGGCGGGTACTAGACATCAGCCCTCCTTCTCGATTTGGGTGAGATTCTTCCTGAGCACCGGACCGAAATCATGCTTGCCAGGATCTACAAAGGTACACAGCGACAAATCCTCTTCGTCGAGCTCCAGGGCACCGAGCGCCTGAGCCATATCCGTATCGCCAACAATCAGGTAACGAAGCAACTGAGTGGGAAGGATATCCAGCGGCATCACATCCTCGAAAACACCGACCGGGACAACGGCACGAGGGCTACCAAACTTGGTCGTGGTAAACGCAAACTTTCTGCCGCGTGCTTCTGGCAGGCTAGTTAAGAGGACGTTCAGGAAAGAGTATTTCTTTCCAGTTGGAACCACCCAACCCATGAACTCACGCGCCCGATTTTCGGGAATAACAGTGACCTGGTGATGGAAGCGCCCAAGGTAATCAGACCAACCCTCCGCGCCACGTCCAAAAAGGACGGATCCCGATATCACCCGACCCTCTGATCCGGTCTTTAACTGGTTTCTCGTCAAATCGCTCAGGTTCGCGCCCACCCGAGTCCGAACCAAACGGGGACTGACCACCAGAGAACCTGACAGGGCAACAACCCGGTCCACGTTCAATTTACCGGTCGTAAAGAGACTGCCTATCGCCATCACCGCCTGATAGTCGAGGTGCCAGACCGTTTTGTTGGGGCCGACGGGATCGAGGAAATGAATATGGGTACCAACGAGTCCTGCAGGGTGAGGCCCTTCAAAAGTAGCCACCTCGATTTGAGGGAGGGTCGGAAGATCAATCTTCGCCGCGGGTGTTTTACACACGAACACCCGACCTTCGGTCAACTTTGCAATCAGCGTTAAGCCATTTTTGAAATCGTTCGACCGATCAGCAATAACGACCTCAGGCCTTGCCGCCAGCGGATTGGTATCCATGGCGTTCACAAAGATGGCGTGAGGGACTGAGGTGGGCTCAGGGACTCGGCTGTAGGGCCGGGTCCGCAGCGTGGTCCAAAGCCCAGACACCAGAAGGTTTTGGCGAATCTGGTCTCGCGAGAGCTCAGGTAAGCGAGAGGCGGCATAGCTCTCAAATTTTACCGATTCATTGCCGCTCAGTTCGATCACTACCGAATTGAGAACCCGGCGCTCACCGCGGTGGATGGCCTTGACGATACCGGCGCCTGGCGCGGTGTAGACAATCTCTGGAAACTCCTTATCGACAAACAGTGGGTCACCCAAGCTGACCTTGTCACCCTCTGCCACCTTCATAGCGGGCTTCAGACCCACATAATCTGGCCCGAGAACTGCGACCGACTTGATAGCGCCTGCATTGTTATAGATGACTTGCTCTGGTTCTCCCGAAATCGGCAGATCCAGTCCTTTTTTAATGTTGATTAGCATAAGTGAGCCCGTGGAACGCACAAACCATTGGCTGCCCTACGCAGGATAGAACGAGTGACCTCATATCACAGCTCTTCCGGCCTTGGGATCAGTAAAATCTTGTTTTGCCAGAACACCATCGCACCGGATGCGACAGACTGAACATCAGCAGGGGCCGCTACAGGCATCGGAGCAAGCCGACACCAAAAAAGGCATGCGCCCATCTTCCAGCAAAAACGCCCTAATTAAACCACAAAAGCCATCCCTCCTCAACGCAGAGATCGAATATCTTGAGCCCTTTTTATCGTTTTTTTTGCCATACCTTGGACCCTCGTCCTCTCTCAATGGATCGCTGCTAGCCAAGCATAGATCAGTCCACTAGACTGACAGAGGAGTTGGCCAGGCAGTCGCTGTTCCGGTGTGACCGGAATGGAGGAAAGTCCGGGCTCCATAGGACAGGACGCCAGGTAACGCCTGGGGGGCGCGAGCCTACGGAAAGTGCCACAGAAAATATACCGCCGAACTGGCTGATGCCGGTCCGGTAAGGGTGAAATGGTGCGGTAAGAGCGCACCGCGCTTCCGGCAACGGAAGTGGCAGGGTAAACCCCGTCCGGAGCAAGACCAAATAGGGGGGCCGCCAGATTTATTTGGCACGTGTGGTCCGCACGGCTCCCGGGTAGGTTGCTCGAGGTGTTCCGCGAGGAACGTCCCAGATGAATGACTGCCCTCGACAGAACCCGGCTTATCGGCTGACTCCGCTTTTAAGGTTCGTCTAAGGTCGAGACTCAATCGTCTGAATGAAAGACTCGGCGCTCGCCGGTTCTGATCTTGGCATCCTCAAGCACCTCAAAGAGGAACACCCGTCCATCCCCAGGGCGACCCGAGTGGGCGCGTTTCATGATGATCTCCACGATCTCATCGACCATATGGTCCTCTGCAACGATCTCTAATCGCTTCTTCGGCAGAAACGGATTGAAGGATTGGCCTGATTCCACTTGGCGGCACCCAAAGCCTTCACAATCCATGACGGTCATCCCTGGAAAATCGGGAATTTCAAGGAGCGCCTGAACGACCTTACCTAGAGCAAAGGGCTGAACATAAGCGCGAATTTCCTTCATGGATTTTTACTCACGTTGCGTTCGAAATAACGGTAAAGAAGAGGAAGGATGGTCAGCGTCAGGATCGTTGCCGTCACCAAGCCACCAATAATGACCACGGCAAATGGTTTCGCCGTTTCAGATCCTACGCTAGTGGAAAGCGCAGCAGGAAACAAGCCCAGCATCGCCATGAGCGCCGTCATCACCACAGGACGAAGTCTGCTGGTTGCCCCAGAGACAATCGCCTCATGAAGGGGCTGCCCTTCCCTGACCAGGGCGTTCAACTGCGACACCAAAATAACCCCGTTCTGGACTGCAATGCCAAATAGAGCAATAAAGCCTACCGCCGCAGAAACACTCAGATTGATGCCAGTGACCCACAAAGCCACCAATCCGCCGATCAGGGCAAATGGAACATTCATCACAATTAGCATGGCATGACGAACCGACTGAAAGGCCCAAAATAAAAGCACAAAAATCAGCGTGAGACTGATCGGAACAATAACGGCTAGACGTTTCATAGCCCGTTGCTGGTTTTCAAACTGGCCGCTCCAGACGATGCGGTATCCCGGAGGGAGGGAGACCTCTCTTGAAACCCTGGGCATCGCCTCCTGAACAAACCCCCCCTGATCCCTTCCTATCAAGTTACATTTGATCGCAATGCGGCGGCTGTTTTCCTCCCGACTGATCCTCGAAGCACCGACATCCACCTTGATGGTCGCCAACTGCGCCAGGGGAATCCGGCTTCCATCGGGGGACTTGACCCCAAGATTTTCAAGCGCAGCCACCGAGGAACGAAAATCTTTTTGTAAGCGAACGGAGACATCGAAACGACGATTACCTTCGAGGAGCTGGGAGGCGGCTTTTCCCCCCACAGCCATCTCGATGACCCTCTCGACATCCGCTACATTGATGCCGTAACGGGCGATTCGCGCCCGATCAATCTCAATCACAACCTGTGCGAGGCCAGCCTGCTGCTCTGCGGCAACGTCGGTCGCCCCACTCGTGGTCTTGAGGATATGAACCACTTCGTCAGCCTTCTCTTGAAGGACTTTAAGATCATCACCAAAAATCTTGACGGCAATCTCCCCTTTCACACCAGAAATCGCTTCTTCAACATTATCTTGAATCACCTGCGAAAAGTTCAGCTGCACCCCAGGAAAGACAGAAAGCTTCTCGTTCATCTCCTGGACCAGCGCATCCTTGGAGGGATAACGCCAGGTATTTTTGGGCTGTAAGGAAACCAGAATCTCAAGATTATTAAAGCCCTTGGGGTCAGTACCATCCTCAGGACGGCCTAGCTGAGTGAGCACAGAGAGCGCCTCAGGAAACTCCTCTACTCGCTTTCTCACTCCACGCTCAATTTCCTTAGCCTTGTCGAGTGATATGGGCGTTGGCAAGGTCACGGTGAGCCAGATATTGCCTTCATCCAGTTTCGGCATGAATTCAGTGCCGATAACACCGAGAAGTCCGAGCGAGAGGGCCAGCGACAACAGGGCACCGCCAATCACGCGGCGCGGGCGATCGAGGATCCACTCCAAAGTTCGGCGATAAAACGACTCCATCACATGAACCAAGCCATTGTGCTTTTCTTCAAGCCGCGGCCCTAAAAGAAAGCTCAACAACACGGGAATCAAAGTGAGGGTGACGATAAGCGAGCCTATGAGCGCGAAAGAAAGCGTAAAGGCCATCGGCGAAAAGATCTTCGCTTCAACTCTTTGAAAAGTAAAAATGGGCAGGAAGGCTGTGATGATGATGGCTTTTGAGAACAAGATGGGGCGCCCCATCTCAGCAGCCGTCATCAACATGGTCTGGCGCATGTGATTAAGGTTCTCCTTTCGCGCCATATCAAGGGTGATCTTCACCATGATGGCTTCGACCAGCACAACCGCACTGTCAACGATGATGCCAAAATCGATGGCCCCAAGTGAAATCAAGTTGGCCGAAACACCCTTAAGATCAATCAGGATGAAGGCAAAAAGGAGCGATAAAGGGATCACCAGGGTCACTATCGCGGCAACCATCGCGCTACGAAGGAAAACCACCAGAATCATCAGGATAAGGGCGGCGCCCTCGAGCATGTTGTGCTCGACGGTCTTGACCGTATGCTGGACCAATTCCGTTCGGTCATAGATAGGCTCGATCTTCACCCCCGGAGGCAATCGATGCGCGTTCAGATCATCGACCTTCTCCTTGACCTCTTGAAGGACACTGACAGCATCACGCCCCTTGATCAGAAGAACGACACCCTCGACCACATCATCCCGCTCATTAAAGCCAACAATGCCGGTTCTTGGCTGCGGACCGACCGAGACCTCGGCAAGATCTCGCACCCTGATCGGAAGACCGTCACGGGTGCTGACCAGCACCTCGCCAATATCATCGACACCATTCAGGAGGCCGACACCACGGACCACCAGCGCCTCGTCACCATGCTCGATATACCCGCCGCCGGTATTCTGATTGTTGTCCGCGATGGCCTGGTAAACATCCGTAATTGGGAGGGAATAACTCTTGAGACGGTCCAGATTGACCGAGACTTGAAATTGCTTGACCCCACCCCCGAAAGAGACGAGATCAGCCACCCCCCTAACGGCGCGCAAGCGAGGCTCAATAACCCACTCCTGAATGGCCCGCTGTTCCACCAACGGCATACTGGGAGCGCGAATCACATATCGAAAAATCTCACCCACCCCGGTACTGAGGGGCCCTAGCACAGGAGTTAGGTCCGTGGGTAAGGAGACATTCCGGAGGCGCTCGAGGACTTGTTGCCTCGAAAAGTAATCTTCCGCCTCATCATCAAAGGTCAGAGTGACCACAGAAAGTCCGAAAATCGACACCGAACGCATATTGATGAGATGCGGAAGCCCATTCATCTCCTTTTCGATGGGCAGCGTGACGATCTTCTCTACTTCCTCGGGGGCCTGACCCGGATACTGGGTCACCACCTGCACGAAGACATTCTGAACATCAGGAAATGCCTGAATTGGCAATCGCTCAAAAGAGACAATGCCTAAAGCAACGATCACCAGCGTCATGCTCATCACCATGACACGCTGCTGAAGGCAAAAGACGAGCACTTTTGAAATCATCGGGTCTTTAACAACTGACTAGCCATAATCCGCTCCATCGGAGATCTCTGGTCTTAGGGCTTCAAGGGGGCATCGGCGGCCGTCTGCTCATTGGCCTCCTCCGTCCTCAACAGCAAAGCGCCTTGTGAAACGATCATCTCCCCTGGCGATAAGCCTAAGCCAATGACTGCACGATCCTTGAGGCGAAGCCGAACCACAACATCCCGCTGTTTATAATGGCCATCACCGATTTTCACGAAAACCTGATCCCCTTCACCCTCCGTAAATAAGGCCGTCAATGGAACGACGATGGCCATGTTTTTCGCGGTACTGAGGACCTCGGCCGTGGCGAACATCTGGGGTAATAAAGCCCCATCAGGATTAGCGATAAGCGCCCTGACCTTGATCGTGCGGGTGGTTTCATCGACCAACTTATCGATGTATTCGACGGTCGCCTGAAACGTTCGATCGGGAAAGGCGGGGACCCGCACCAAGACATTGGTGCCGGGCATAACGAGCCCCAAATCTTTTTCAAACACACTCATTTGAAGCCAGAGTGACTTCAGGTCCGACACCACAAACAAGGGGGCACCGAGATCGGGCCTCACCTCCATCCCAGGATTGACATGGCGCTCCGTAATCACGCCGGCAATGGGCGAGCGAACGAGGTATCGATTGTTGATTTCATTATCAGAGACGCCAAGGTTCTTGAGATGCATCAGACTCCGACGCACATCATCCTTGGCATGGGCTAAGCGATTCTCAACCTCCTGTAATTCCTTATGAGGCAGGACGCCATGATCGAAGAGTGTTTTGGCCCTGCCCCAGGCGTTATCGGCCAGTTGCTGATCAGCGAGCGCATTGGCATAGTTTTCCTTCGCCTGGCCAAATTCAGGGCTATCGAGTTCAATCAAAGGGTCTTTCGCCTTGACCACGGCACCCAGACCTGGAAGATCGGAGACCACCCGCCCCGAGATAGGGGCACTGACCCTTGCCGTGCGGGTCTCATCATAAGCAATCTTGCCAGCAATCGGCTCCATCACAGGCGCCGAGATCAAGTCAACCATCATTTCGACAATCATGGCCCGCTTCGAGGAATCCTCTGCCAATAGCACCTCATCCTTGGGGAGCGCTGGTTTGGCCGAAGCCAACTCAGGCTGAGGATTCGGCTGGCAGGCTGTCAACAGAAGCAGGAGACCCAAGAAGGTCAGAACATACCCCAGGTACTGGTGCTTAGAATCCATTTTCAATGCCGGGTCTCCTCACCAATAGCCGCCAGGAGATCGGCATAGGCCAATGCCTTGTCCCTGAGGGCCGAAAAATAATCAAGGGTCATCGCCTTATAGTTGCGCTCAGCATCCAGCAGATCGATTAATCCAATAGCGCCCTGCCCATAGGCAAATTCCGCCGAATCCCTCACTTTCTCAATCCGCTGATTCACCTCATGCTCAAATCGGGCCACCACAGCCGCAGCGCCCATCAGTGAAGCATGCGCCGAAATGACTTCCTGGTGGATCGTATTGCGGACCTGCTCCTTTTGGAGGCGCGCTTGGTTGAGACCTGCAACCGCCTTGCCGATATCACCCTGAAACTGATTAAAAATGGGCATTGGGGCGCTGATGTTAAAAATCCCAGAATCCGTCACCAAATTGCCACCATCATGAACAAAGCCTGCTGAAACGGTGACATCAGGAACAATGAGGCGCCTGGCTAATTCAACCTCCCGCTCCATCTGGTCGGCCCGAAGGGACTGCGCCTTCAAATCGGGACGCGTGGCATAGGCTTCTTCCACCAGCACGGTATCCTTCGATTTCTCTAGATAATCAGGAACACTGGGCCACTCGTCCACGATATCAACGATCATGGCCTCCTGAGGCCAATTCAAGAGATTCGCGAGCGCACTGCGATTGGACTTCAGGAAGGCCATCGCCTTGTCGACCTCTCCTTTGGCCTTGAGACTTTCAACCTCGACCCGGACCAAATCAGACTCTGAAATATCCCCAACCGAATGCCGCAACTGATTGGCGTGGACGATCTTGTCGTAACGATGCGCGACATCATGAGCCACTGACAACGCCTTTTGGGCCAGAAGAACATCATAAACTGCCCGCCTCACCCGGTTAAGGAGAATCCGGACCGTGTCTTTAAAATCCGTCTCGACCGCCTCACGACCGATCTGACTACTCTCCGTCCTTAGCGCCCGCTTCCCATTCGTTTCAATCAGTTGCGTCACGATGAGATTATAACCAAGCGCCTTCTGACCCACCTGAGGGTTGGCAGAAAACGATCCACCATAACCCCCAAGCTCATTAAAGCCGAAAGAAAGAAACGGATTGGGTATGGCCGAGGCAATCCACTCCTGCGCCTCCGCCTCATCGATCTGATACAAGGAGGCGATCAGCTCGAGATTACGTTCAAAAAAGAGGGCGACGACTTGCGCTTCGGCCATGACCTTAGGCGCAGCGTCTCGGGGAGACGCCTCGACTTTTTGTTTTGGAGGTCTCACTTCCGCAGGGACATCATGGGCCACGGTCATGAATAAACAACAACAGAAAAGCCTCAGGAAACGCATAACCTCAGAAGAATCAACGCCCATCAAATCATAGGAAGGGGACCGAACCCACTCGACGACGGACTCGATGCCAGAACGACAGCACAAGCACAGTCTGTGCCGAGGAAGGCATCGCCCGTAGCGCCAGGGGCTGGCTCTCTCTCCCCGCGCGATTCCCATCGTCTTTTAAACCTTTAGGGTCCAAGCACCCCAATGGATCGGTTTAAATAAACCAACCAAACTCACCCGAAAGCGCCCCAAGGCAATCGGGCTTATCATCAGAAGACGTTCTAAGAGAACATCTGAGTCACTATTGTTTTTAGGCGATACCAATAATATAACACGCCTAAATGACAAGCCATCAGCGATCAAAGGTCTCAAAGAGGCCCCTCTAGGAAACGACGAAGACAACTCGCCCCTAAAGATCGATGGCTTATGATGGCGAATAGCCTCATTCATGGCCCGTTAGTTGCTTTAGACAGAGGAGATGATCCTCCAACCCATGATGTCATGACCACTGAAAGCCACCCAGCCAAGACCAAGCCCGCGCCCCCTCACGACCATTCTCCTCCGGCCAAAGCGACCAAGCTTGTTTTCGATCTTGACTCAGCGCTTGAACATATTGCCCACTGGCTCCCAAGCCAAAGTCCCA
This sequence comes from Gammaproteobacteria bacterium, assembly GCA_009922685.1. GTDB lineage: Bacteria > Pseudomonadota > Gammaproteobacteria > Methylococcales > Methylococcaceae > UBA6136. The sequence continues at coordinate 13,406 of RFVA01000024.1, forward strand.
TCAAAGACTTCATCCACCACAACACCCTTCACGCCCTGCAGCATAGACCCTTTCACGAAGCGATCGCCATCGCCTCCAGAATCTACGGCGCCAAAAGCTACCTTCCTCTGTCTGAATATCAGACCCGCTTCCGCGAGGGGCGAATTTACGACTTTGCCCTAGAACGCGCCCTTGAATCGGTAGAACCGGATCCTGATCTGCGGGAGCGCCTCAAGGAGGAACTTTTTCGAGACGATCATGAAGCGCACTACCCTCCTTTGTCACTGGCGCTTCATGGCCTGCGTCAAACTTGGCTGACCCATATAGAGGTCAACCTCGATGCCCAAGTGCATCCTATCTTGTTCCGATTCATTGCCAACTTTCTTGATCAGGGCATTAGTCGTTGGTCGGTCGCCAGGGACGGAGAATCCCTTTGGAAGTGCCTTTATCGACTGACCGAGGATTCCTTTGTGCCGCTCTACCCCTTCAAGGACCCAGGGATTAGGAAGATTCTCTCGATGACCCCCGATGAAGCCATTCTCTTTTGTCTTCAAAAAATCGTGGGTGATGAGACACTCTTTGGGGTCTACCTCCTTGAATTAGCTCTTGGGCACCCCGGCTGGTCGGGGATGGTTCGCGTCATCGAAACGAACCCAGAGAGCCTTTTGACACGGCGTACCATCTCTCTGAAGGAGTTCATAGCTGTTGAGCTTGCGATGGAAATGGCCCTTTTATTGATGAAGCGCGGACCCCACTTTCAGTCACTCTCAAAGGTGCCGGGCATCGATGAAGCCCCTTCTTTTGCAGAAACACTGGATCAGTCCACAACGCCCCAACACCTCAAGACCTGGCACGAGGCCATGGAATTCTCGCTCCACGCAGAACTCCTAAGGGCGCTCCAGCAGCTGCCAAAGCCTGCACCCCTCAGAGAGATCAAAGTACAAGCGCTTTTTTGTATCGATGACCGTGAATGTTCTTTGCGGCGCCATCTAGAGGAAATCTCACCCGCGATTGAAACCTTCGGTGCCGCTGGCTTCTTCGGCATCGAATTCTTCTTCAAAGGGATCGACGACATTTATCCTGTTGCGCAATGTCCGGCCGTCATCACCCCCAAACATCTCGTTATCGAGTCTGAATCCTCACCCAAGATCCAGCCTGAAATCCTCTCAAGACCGTCCCTCGACCCCCTTAAAAAGTCGCAGCTGATGCGCAACTGGCTGTTCACGCAGACCATGGGGCTTGGTTACGCCGCCAAACTCGCATGGGATGTCTTCAGACCCGGCGCCCCGATGGTGAAGATTAAAAAGCTCGCAGAGGTGGACAACCCAACACGTCTTCATCTCCTAAGGGTAACCAACGAACCGAACGATCAGGGCCAGCTGCTCGGCTTCACACCCACTGAAATGGCCGACCGCCTTGAATCCCTCTTCAAAAATATCGGGTTAACCGAGGCTTTCGCCCCCGTCGTTGTGGTGGTCGCTCACGGCTCAAGCAGCACCAACAACCCTCATTTTGCAGCCTATGACTGTGGAGCCTGTGCCGGTAAGCCTGGAGCACCCAACGCGAGAGCGTTTGCCCACATGGCTAACCTTCCGGAAGTCCGCAGCCTCCTTCAAAGCCGCGGCATTAATATTCCTCCAAACACCCTGTTTATTCCGGCTCTTCACAACACCAGCCGGGATGAGGTGACCTACTACGATCAGCAGGATTGGCCAAGCGAACAACCGGAAGGCTTAAGTCACTTCCAGTCGGTCATGACCAAGGCACTTTCACGAAATGCCCATGAGCGCTGTCGCTGGTTTGAATTAGGGCCCACATCAAGCTCAGAGGCTGCCGCCGTCCATCATGTCCGCATCAGGGCCTCTTCGATCTTTGAGCCGCGCCCTGAGCTCAATCACTCCAACAACCTCTATTGCATCGTGGGGCCTAGAAGCCTTACTGAAGCGCTTTTTCTTGATCGTCGGGCATTCCTCCATTCCTACGACCCTCACCAGGATCCAGACGGGGAAAGACTCTCAAGAATCCTTTCTCAGGTCATTCCCGTTTGCGGGGGAATCAATCTCGAATACCTCTTCTCACGGATTGACAACTCCATGTATGGCGCCGGCACCAAGCTTCCCCATAATGTGATTGGACTCTTGGGCGTTGCCAATGGCGTCGAAGGCGACCTTAGAACAGGCCTCCCTTCCCAGATGATCGAGGTTCATGAGCCTTCAAGACTGCTGATTGTCGTCCATCAGACGACGGCCATCCTCGATGCAGCTCTGTCAAAGATCCCCGCCTTCAAAGCGTGGCTTGATCATGAATGGCTGCGTCTTGCAGCCCTAGATCCCACCACATCCGAACTCCTCCTCTATGGACCTAGCCGCTGGGAAGCTCTCTCGTTTCCTGAGCGCTTTACGACCCCAGAGGGGAGTTCGTCGCGCGCGATCTACGAGGGAAAATCCAACACCATTCCCACTCATATTTTGAGGAAGGTCTCCCAATGAATGACCTGATTCTAGCCTGCCTATTGATCCCTCTTCTGGGCTTTATTTTCATTTTCCTCCTGGGTGGGACCGAGCAGCGAGTGGCTTTCATCAGCCTCTGGATGACCCGCCTCCTCGGCGCCGCGATCATTGGGCTACTCTCACTCTGGGCGTGGCTTGGATTTCCTGCTCATGAATTCCATTGGTTCAACCTCCTGGAACAGGGGGACTATCAATTTCCTATCCTCTTTCTATTTGACCGAATTGGCGCCGCCTACCTCTTTTGCACCTGGGTGATCTTTTCAATCATTGTTCGCTACTGTCGGCACTACCTCCACCGTGAGGCCGGTTATCGCCGATTCTTTCTGACCATCTTCAGTTTTGTTTTTGGCCTCAACATGGTGATCCTTTCAGGGGTTCTCGACATGTTCTTTGCCGGCTGGGAGATTGTTGGCATCTCCTCCTTTCTCCTGATCGCGTTTTATCGGCATCGCTTTCAACCCATCCGAAATGCCCTTAGGGCCTACAGCATCTACCGACTCTGTGATTTTGGACTCTTGCTGGCCGCCCTCCTGATTGACCTTCTCCTCCATGGCCGCAATCATTTTTCTGAGCTCAAAGAGGTCCTCAGTGACGGTTATCCCCCAGGCGGCTATATCGAATTCTTCGGCCTCTCACTCCTCCTGATCATTGCAGCTTCTGGAAAATCAGCCCAATTCCCTTTCTGCTTTTGGATTCCGCGAGCGATGGAGGGACCCACGCCTTCAAGCGCCATCTTCTATGGGGCGCTCTCCGTCCATCTTGGGGTGTTCCTCCTCTTAAGAACCCAGCCGATCTGGGGGTTTGAACTCCCCTCTAGGCTGATTGTGATGACCATCGGAGTCCTCACCGTTTTTGTCGCGAGCATCTCAGAACAAGCCCAATCCAATATCAAAGGACAAATCGCCTACGCCTCGATCACGCAGGTAGGCTTTATGTTTATTGAGCTGGCCTTTGGCTTTGAAGCACTGGTGCTGTTTCACTTCCTGGGTAATGCCTTTCTAAGGTGCTACCAGCTTTTGGTATCGCCATCAATTGTGGCCCATCTCCTAAGAGTCGAGGGGGAAACCGATGTGAACTTTGATATCCGAAAGAGCGCTCTGGCCCACTCCCTCCCCATGACGCTCAGGCAGTCCCTCCCAGAAACCCTTCAAAACACCCTCGAAGTGATGGCACTCCAGGAGTTCAACCTTGAAACCCTGGTGCGATCCGTCCTCTGGGATTCCTTCAGAGACCTTGGTCATCTCTTGAGTCGAATCCATCCATTCTTAAAGACCGCTATCCTCCTGGTGGCCCTCGGGATAGGCGTCATACTCTTTGAGAAGGGCTTCAACATTAGGCCTTACTTTGGCCTTCTGGCCGCACTTGGCATGGTCTATCTCTCAGCGATGGCCTTCAGCCGCAAAAGGACCCCGATATGGACCTGGAATCAGGTCGGCCTGAGTACGCTCTTCGCTGGTGTCGGCACCTCTTTGATCAGTGATGAGCAGGGGTACTTGGTGCTCTTTTTTAGTGGCATCATCGTGGCTTGGCTGCTAGGTCTTCTCCTCATTGTGAGGATGACCCGCATTGATGGGCCCACAATGAACCCTTACATGTACCGCGCCATGGATGAAAAAATGCCTATCCATGCTTTGTTATTCTTTCTGGCCTTCCTCGGATTGGTCGGATTTCCGATCACCCCAGCTTTTCTGGGCCAAGATCTCATGCTGTTCCATCTCAGCAGTGAACATGCTTGGATGGCCCCACTGGTCGCGATTGCCTTCGTTCTAAACGGCATCTCCGCTTCAGGGATCTACATGAGAATCTGCGCCGGCCGCCCGGTCGAAATCCGCCCTTCGGCCGGCTAAGAGCCAGCGCTCCAAGGACAATCCATTAGCGACACACGACCCTCTATGCCCCACACTCTCCTCATCATTGAAGACGAACCACTCCTCGGACAGGAATTAACGCGGCATTATGGGAAAGAAGGCTGGGAGGTCGAATGGGCACGAACGCTGGGTGATGCGCGAGAGCTCCTGAAGGAAGGTCGACTCGAGCCACTCCTCGTCCTCTCCGACATGAACCTGCCTGACGGCAATGCACTCGATTTCATGGAGGACATCAAAAACTCACTGGTTCACGCCGAATGGATCTTTCTAACGGGCTATGGCGGCGTCCAGGATTCGGTACGTGCCCTGAGGCTCGGTGCCTATGAGTTCCTTGAAAAACCCTGTGAAATGTCGCGCCTTGACCTGGTGATGGCCAGCGCGACCCGGAGCGCTCAGGCTCAACGCCGACTCCTAGAGCAGGCTGAAGCAGGCTCCAGACGCTTTTCTCCAACCGCTTTTGTCGGTAAAAGCCATGCCGCTGAAGCTATCCGGGAAATGCTGACGCGGCTGAATCGCGTCCCTTTCAGTGCGATCATCATTGGCGGTGAAACCGGGACCGGCAAAGGTTTAGTCGCCCGCATTCTTCATCACGGCGGCCGCCGAGGACCTCACCCGCTCGTGGAGCTCAACTGCGCGGCGCTCCCTCGAGACCTCATGGAATCTGAACTCTTTGGCCATGAGGCCGGCGCTTTCACCGGGGCCAGTGGCCGCCATCGAGGCTTGATTGAACAGGCAGATAACGGCACGCTCTTCCTCGATGAAATCGGCGAAATGCCCCTGGACCTTCAGGCTAAACTCCTAAAAGCCATTGAGGATCGTAAATTTAGACGCCTCGGTTCCGAGCGCGAAATCAGTGTGGATGTCCAAATCCTTGCTGCCAGTCACCGTGACCTTGAATCCATGGTCCGAGAGGGCCGTTTTAGAAGTGACCTTTATCACCGGCTGAGTGTCTTCAAAATTCATCTTCCCCCCTTGCGGGAAGTGAGAGAGGATCTTGACGAGCTGGTCCCTCTCTTCATTGCGGAACTGAATGCCAAGGCGGCAAAACAAGTGAGAACCGTCCCAGAGAAGGTCTGGGAGCAACTCAGAAATCACGATTGGCCAGGAAATGTCCGAGAGCTTCGCAACGTCGTCGAACGCTGTGTGCTGTTTGCCGAAGGGCCCATCTTCCCTGCCCAATGGCTTCAACTCAACACCCAGCCTCCAAAATCGATTTCAGCGGAGGATCTTCGAACGGGCCTCCTGATACCTCTTGATGGCAGCATGGATCTCGATGATATGGACCGTTACATCATTGAGACCACATTAACGACCCATCAAGGGAACGTGACGGCAGCTGCCCGCGCGCTTGGAACCACCAGAGAAACCTTGCGTTACCGAGTTCGAAAATATGGATTAAAGGAAGGAAATTAACGACCACCTTTCCGTAGAAAGCGAACTGAGTTCGCTCTATTTTTCATGGAAGCCACCGATGGATGAAAGACCAATGAACACGAAAGCAAAGCGATTAAACGCCTCAGCCTTGATGCCTTCTATAGCCTTTTTAGGCCTCATCATGGGCCTTCCAGCCCCAGCCATGGCGCAAAACTTTGGTCGTGGTCAAGATCTCTATAAACAGCATTGTGAATCGTGTCATGAGGACCTCCTCCATACCCGTAATAAGAAAATTAAGAACCTCGACACCCTAAGGCGGAGAATTCAGGATTGGGCATCACATACGGGGAATACTTGGTCCTATGAAGAAATCGAAGATGTGCTCTTTTACCTCAACAAAAGCTTCTATGGATTTGACCAGCAACCGCTTTAAAATCTCTTCTCCGATTAAGGTTCCATTTTCTTCATTTCCTTGCGCTAGAATGAAGCAGCGCGGTGAGGTCTGAGATCTTTCGCGCCCACCACCAAACCGGAATCTCAGAATCAACGCTGACGTCAGCAACCGAGTACCACAAAAGGACGAAGCCATGAACGCTCAACAGACTCTTTTTCGCGCCGCGGCAGCTGCAACATTGATTGCTGCCACTCTTTTCAGTGGCTGCGCCCAAACGCCAAAGCCCCTCACCCCGATCTCTGCCAACGATCCTGAAATGAAGGCGCTGGATGCCGATCGCGCCAAATATAGGGAGAAGAAAGTCGCTCTGATCGAAAAAGCACTGAACCTCAACGCCCAAGAGCACGATGCTTTCTGGCGGGAATACTACCCCTATGAGGCAGAACTTAAGAAAGTCTACGATGAGCGTTACAGCATCATTCGTGATTACGCGGCCAACTATGAAAACATGAACGATGAGATCGCTGACAACCTGGCACTTCGCTCATTGAAGATTCGTGATGACCGCAACGAACTTTTCAGGAAATACTACGGCCGGATTAAGAAGGCGACTTCAGCCCTGATCGCAGGTCAGTTCCTGCAGATCGAGAACGAACTTAATCTATTATCAGACCTCAAGATCAGCACGGAAACTCCGATTCTTCCCCGCGATGTCAGCCCGACCACCGTGATGAAAAAATAAGCAAAATCTCCAAAGCACCTTATCGGGCATTTTGCCTGATAAGGCGCCTGAAGATCAGGCGCAACCCCACCTCCGCCTCTTCAAGCAACGGACCCCGACCGTGAAAGCCTTAACCTGGCTGGCCTCGCTCAAAGCCTGGGCAAAGACACTCCGGCGGGACATCATCATGCTGACCTTGATGGTGCGGCACCCAAAGACCCCGCTCATTGCCCGAATCATCCTTTATGGGACCCTTTGTTATGCGCTGAGCCCCATTGATCTCATCCCAGATTTCATTCCAGTGATTGGCTTTCTGGATGAGCTACTTCTGCTTCCAGCATTGATCGCTTTCGCGATCTATCTGACCCCCAAAGAAATCACCACCACCTGCCGTAAGCAGGCAGCAGAGATTCCTTTCAATGATCCACGTCTTAAGTGGCTTGGGGCATTGATGATCATCAGTTTGTGGCTACTGGCTCTGAAGATTCTGTGGCATTCACTTCATAGCACCTAAGACCATAGGCTTTAAGAGCGGCCCTCAAAATTGAATTCGGACGATCATTCATTCAAGCTATCAGTCATTAGCCATTTCAACCGGAGCATTTTCGATGGCGATCAAACGCAGAGGCGGACTCAACCACAACAAACTGGATCAGGTGGTAGCCAACGCCCGGAAGGACAAAGAGGATCGTGAAAAGGGGTATCGTGAACGAGCCCTAAAGCTCTACCCCTGGGTCTGCGGTCGCTGTACGAGAGAATTTAACCTTCAGAACCTCCCAGAACTGACTGTTCACCACCGTAACCACAATCACGATGACAATCCGCTTGATGGGAGTAACTGGGAACTGCTGTGCCTTTATTGCCACGATGACGAACACTCGAGGTACAACAATGCGGACCTCTATGGAAAGGATCAGAGCACCCGCGCCTCAACCACCACACATAAAGCTTTTGCGGGCCTTGAATCCCTCCTCAAAACCCAAGATACCCTCGACTAAAGAACCATCATCAGTTGGTCTATCCCAACATCCTCTCAGCGCGCCTGTTAGAATCCTTTGAAATGGCCTGGGTGACGATGGGTTGGGCAATATCCCGAGACCATGATCGCTCCCTAAGCGGCCAGAGGACCTATTCCAAACCGGAGATGCATGGATGTCCGAACTTCTCTATGACCCGAATTTCTGGCTGAGCCTTGGCCAGATCATGCTGGTCAACATCGTCCTATCAGGGGACAACGCCGTCGTGATCGCCCTTGCCGCCCGATCGCTCCCGGAGCGGGATCGTGACCGAGCCATTGTCTGGGGATCCGTGGCTGCAATTTTGATGCGCATCGGACTAACCATTGTTGCACTCCAGATACTGCGCCTCCCCTATCTCAAAATAATTGGGAGCGTCGCCCTGTTCTTCATTGCCCTAAAGCTCCTCACACCCGGCGAGGGTCATAATAAGGATGTCAGCAACCAAAACGATCTAGGGGCAGCCATCCGCACCATTCTCCTCGCTGATCTGGTCATGAGCCTCGACAATGTTCTGGCGGTGGCTGCGGCCGCCAAAGGGAACCATCTCCTACTGATCTCTGGTCTTGGCATCAGCATCCCCTTGGTCATCTTTGGCAGCGCCGTGATTTTAAGGCTGATGGATCGTTACCCGACGATCATTACGCTAGGCGCTGCCATCCTTGGTTTTGTGGCCGGTGAAATGTTGGTCAGTGAACCCGCGCTGGCCGGCGTGTCCTGGCTCAACGAAGGCGCCCCCGCCCACACCGTCATCCCTATCACCAGTGCCGTGCTGGTCGTTGTGATAGGTAAATGGCTCAAACAACGCACCGTGCATCCCGAGATCCAATTGGTTGACCTCGCCCACGAACAACCAAAACCTCCCAGCGATGCCTCTGGAGAATGACCCCCATGCTGAAATTACTTCTTCCCATCGACGATACGGACTCGACGCCCACCATGATCGACTCGTTTTTAGCGTGGCTCGATCGCTTAGGGAGTCCTGCTGAAATTCACCTCCTTAACGTGCAACCTCTGATCCACGGAGATGTAGGACGTTTTATCAGCGAAAACGAGATCCGCGACTTTCACCTTGAGCAGGGCCTTAAGGTTCTGGAGCCTTATAAAGAAAAATTGCTGCAAAAAGGCGTTACTCATCAGTTTCATGTGAGTGTCGGTGATCCCGCTGAGGTCATCGTCCAATTTGCGAGAGAGCAGCAATGTGACCAGATTGTTATGGGAACTCGCCGCGCCCTTGGCCCTCTGATGGCCCTGCTTTCAGGGTCCGTGACGACCAAGGTGATTGAATCCAGCGATGTACCGGTCATGCTGATCAAATAAACCCAACCCTCTCCAAAATCCCTCCAAAAAAGCCTTCTAAGCCTGAAAGAAGGGGACCGTCCCTAGAGATTCTCGTACCGACTGAGATCGAGGAGCCCCGATGAAACAGGGGCCTCCTCAAGATAACTCCGATTGAAGAAATCAGAAAAATTCCAAAAGTCAGGTCTTGTTCTCCGAACCCCATAGCTTTCAACGATCCGGCTGAAGTCCTCAGGGCTCTTCAAGGTCAGGATGCGCGAAACGAAGTCTTTTAAGCGATCCTTTGGGACGTCGAAGAAGAAATTGGGATAGCTCCCAACAATGCCAGGAACGACAGTCAACGTGTCTTCTTCCGGCAATCGGCGAAGACTCTCCAAGAGCATCAGAGAAACATTTTCTAGTGCCTTATTGTTGACGAGGGAGTAAACCCGACCCTCCGAGGAGCTCTGAGCCTGATCATGGATCCGGATCAGGGAAAGCTCCGGAAGATACTGGATCCCACCGCCGACCAATGAGGTTAAGGGCTTCAAGGTCCGCTCCATCTCCACCTGATCGGGGCGAGCCTCTATCCGATCACAAGACGCCTTTGGTGGGCAGCGGTGAAGAGTGACCGAAGGGCCAATCGCCGTCCCAAGCTTTTGCTCCACCTGGCCGAAGAGCTCTTGGGCATAGTGCGTCGAGGTGAAATGGACGCCGGTGTCTTTCCCATAACCATAATAGGGATTCACCACAGCGGACTTGATCTCAGAGAGCAAACCCCGATTCCATTGCCGATAGATCTTCGGCCGCTGAGAAGCTGGAAAAAGGCTTAAGAAGTTGTTCTCAGCTTCTAACCTCAGATGATCCATAAAAAGGCGAGTCGCCGCCTGATGGGTCACTGGCCCAAAAACGTTAAAGCCCGCAACCAGAAGGTAATGAATCCGCTCAAACAGGGGGTAATCAACCAACCAAACCGTCTGTGGGCGATCACCGACAAAGCCATAGGATAGGGAGGCACTATCAAAATGGCGGAATGCGGTCAGCGCGGCATTAGGATTTCTCCCCTCTCCCGTCCAAAGGGCATCCACGGTATTACGGGTATTGTCCGGTAGCGCCTTGAGATAATCGTCCTTGGCCTTGAGGTACGCCTTCTGTGCCTCGGTATAGGTGATCACCATATCTTCAACACCAACATCGCCCTCTTTTTCACTCGGAAGACGCAGAAGATTAGCCCCTGACTTCAGGAATTGGGCGTCACGACTGATCAGGTCCTTTTTTGGATCGTAAAACATGACCTAACGCGCCTGCGGTGGCAAATCCTGAAACACCACAAAGGGATTGGCGGCAACCCCAGGGTCATAACCAGGGACCGCCTTCACCTCATAAGCTTCATTCAGGAAAAGCGTGCGCCAGCGGCGAAGACGGTCATCACCTATCTCATAAATATCGTGGTTCTTGTCAACGATGGCCTGACGAAGCGGCTTTAGGCGGTAATAGAAGCGGGACCCTGGATCATCATACGGGCGAATACTGGGAATCTCATCGATCGGGACGCCGCTGGGGGTGGTCGAGCGCACCAGCCGATAGAACTCCCGATGGGTATTCCCCTTGAAATAGAGGTGCCCCATAAAAAGATGCTCATAGATATAACGTCCGACCAAGCGCTCCTTGGCTGAATCTCCATTGAGAAAGGTCTCGACACGGAGGATAGACTTTAAGGTCACCCTGGATGGCTCGGTGGGTGAAGGATAGCGAGCCCCCTCTTTGAGCCATCCGATGAGAACACTGTGCTCTTGAGGGGATAATCCCGGTAAACCATAGGGCATCCCCCAAGCAGGATGCTTTTTAGCGAAGGTGTCAAAACTGCTGTCGGTGGGGCATTCCTGCGAGCGATTCACGCCAAGGTCAAAATCCTTCGACAACAAGCCACTTGAAGGGAGCGGATTTGCCTTTTTGAGCAAGAGCATTCGTGCCAAAACGGCGTGATTGATTTCGTCAGCCTCTGAATCACCCCCTTCGTTAAGGACCGGGTAGAAACCCCGTTTCCGCCAGCTCTCGGTGCTTTTGGCGTCTACGCCCATCCGGGTTGGCGCCATCGACTGCATCCTAGCACCATCGTAGACCAACGCCTTACTGGCCCCACGATCGAGGGCTTCCGGTGATTCCAGCTTCAGTTGGCAGGGGGCATCGTAACAGCCATGACAGACCACACAGCGTTGATCAAGAATGGGTTTCACATCCTTTGGATAGGAGACCTTTCCCGCCGCCAGCCGATCAAGGTATTCCGCTTCGCTCAGTTGGCGGTTTTTGATCTCCCCAGGAGATGGGGTGCCATCAGCGTCTTCCCTATTCATCCAGGAACAGCCCACCAGGAAGACCATTACCCAACAGGAACCTAAAAGCCAAGGCAGAGCCTTTGCCCCATCGATGCCCATAGATCTTAAAAAACCATTGAAGCCCCGAGATGTCAAACCTTGACCCTTCATGATGCGCAACCTCTTAGAATTCTGGAAACGTTCCTTGTGATGGGATCACCGCCTCCCGAACGAAAAGGCCCATCAATCCATCAACATAACGCAAACTCGATAAAGCTTAGCGGTTACAATGGCACATGACCACGGTGTCGCTTCAGTTTCATCCATCGCGCCCACCCACCGCGAAATTCAGCCTCAGCGGCAATGTGGCCTATGGCCCTCATCAGGACCTCACGCTTCAGTTCGAGCTTCTGGGTGATGTCGAGCGCCTTCTGACAGCCACCCCGACGACGAGGCCAAGTCGACGTGATGGTCTTTGGCAAGCCACCTGCTTTGAAGCCTTTATCCGTTTCGAACCCGATGCAGGCTACCGTGAGTATAACTTTTCACCCTCGGGTGATTGGGCCATTTACGATTTCAGTGATTACCGAAGCGGCATGACCCCAACGGATGTTGCCATAGCACCCAAAGTCTCCATGGAGCGGTCATCTCAGCGGCTTTTTATAGAGGCGCATCTGGATCGCTCACTCCTGCTCCTGCCAAAGCCCTCCCATAACGGGGGATCTCCTTTGCGACTGGGCCTTTCGGTCATTCTCCTTGAAACGGACGGGGCGATGAGCTTTTGGGCTCTGCATCACCCGACCCCGACGCCCGATTTTCATGATTCAAAAGGCTTTTGCCTTTCGTTACCCCGGGCGCCTCAAACGTTCATCACCCAAGATCTCTAGACACCATCATGAAGTTTGGTATAGACCGCCTCCTCGAAGAACCTCACCTCCAGAAACCCTTGAAAGGCCAGCGCGTTGGGCTCTTGGCGCACCCAGCATCCATGACCCAAGACTTCCGTCATACCCTCGATGCCCTTGCTGCCCTTGAAGGGCTTGCGTTGACGGTCGCGTTTGGCCCTCAACATGGTTTACGGGGCGACAAACAGGACAATATGGTGGAATCTGAGGACTATGTGGACCCAAAGCTTGGGATTCCGGTATTCAGTCTGTATGGGGATGTCCGAAGACCTACTCCCGAGATGATGAGCCACTTTGATGTCTTGCTCATCGACCTTCAGGATCTGGGATGTAGGATTTATACCTTCATCACCACCTTAAGGTACATGCTGGAAGAGTCCGCGCGGCATGGTAAATCCGTCTGGGTTCTTGATCGCCCGAATCCTGCAGGTCGCCCGATTGAGGGATTAATGCTAAGAGAGGGCTTTGAAAGCTTTGTCGGTGCAGGTCCCCTGCCGATGCGCCATGGGCTGACCCTCGGCGAGCTTGGACACTGGTTCATCGATGAGCTCCGCCTTGATCTTGATTATGAAGTGATCCCGATGATGGGCTGGGCCCCGGATCAGCCACCCGGCTATGGCTGGCCCCTTGAGGCGAGAAGCTGGATCAATCCAAGCCCCAACGCACCCAACCTCTCAATGGCAAGGGCTTATGCGGGCACCGTCATGCTGGAAGGGACGACCCTCTCGGAGGGGCGTGGCACGACTCGCCCGCTCGAACTTTTTGGCGCACCCAATCTCGACGCTGAACGCTTGCTTAAGGACATGCAGACACTCGCCCCCCGATGGCTTGAGGGCTGTCGCTTACGGGCCTGCTGGTTTGAACCCACCTTCCACAAACATGCAGGCCAACTCTGTTCTGGTCTTCAAATTCATGTTGACGGACCTTTTTATGCGCATGAAGACTTCAAACCCTGGCGCCTGCAAACTCTCGCCTTTAAGGCGATCAGAAGGCTCTGGCCCGAATATGCGCTCTGGCGCGATTTTGGTTACGAATATGAATTCGATCGCTTGGCCATCGATCTCATCAATGGCAGCGACCTCATGAGACTCTGGGTCGATGACTCAGGCTCTGAGGTCAGTGATCTCGAATCCCTTCTGACTCAGGACGAGGCGCTCTGGGGCGACCAGAGAGCCCCATACCTCCTCTATCCTTAAGCGGAAGGTTCCAGAAAGTTGGCCATCATGTAAAAGGCCACACCGGGCAGTAACCCCGGCGGGCCCCACCAGGTTCCAAGGACTGTGCCGATTACCGCAATGGCAATAATCACAACCCCTAAAAATCGAAACTTCCCGCTCAAAGTACGGATGGGTGCCTTATTGGCCCCATCAAGGGCATGCCCACACTGAGCGCAGGATTTCTGACTGGAATCATTCTGATAGGAACACGTTGGGCAGTGGGTCAACGCCATGCTCTCCTCCTCATTCGATATTATTGTTATTCATCCACTTAAACCCGTCTTAAGGTCTCTGGATCTTAATTCAGGTCATCATTTCGCCAATACTTTGCTCCCGTCACGCTCAGACCAATCAATGCGCCTTGTTGAGTCAGCTGATAGACATTGATCCCTGGAGCCACATTGACGCCGGCTGCTGCAGCGCCACCTTCGCTCTGACCCTTGGCTGCTGCCGACGCCCGACCACCAAATTCCCAGCCTGAACCAATAAAGTCCTCCATGGCTGAGACGGTATCAAAGACAAAGACCAAACGGAAGTTGGTGTATCCGAACCCAAGTCCCGGCTGGAGCTCAAACATCTTCATGAAGGTTCGCTTTCCAGAGCGGTTATCAACAGCAACACCGTTGCCATGATCAAGCCCACCCCAAAGAATTTGGCCACCAGAGACATCAAACACAGCATAGCCCGCCGCTTGTTGAACCCGACTCTTGGCGGTTGGATTCTCGAGGTAGAGTTTTGAAAGGCTATCCGCCTCCATGGATCGGAGCTGTTGCCGCTGATTCGCGACTGAACCTTCCAACTGAACGCCACACCCTGAGAGGGTCAGGATCAGCCACAGTAATGTGATGATAGGTCGTCTCATTTTCTTCCTGATGCCTCCATGATGGCGATGGGTTATTCAACGTTTTGGGCTTCCTCAAACCTTCTCAAAAATAGTGAGAAGGCGTGAGGTAGAGACCCATCCCCTATTTCTCGAGGTAATAGCTATTGGGCAAAAAGCCAGCGTTCTTACTGTTCTGGATTTGCGTCATGGCATGCTGCTTTTCCTGATCACGGATACAAGCCGTCATTGCCTTAGTATCTGGCGCTATGCCCTTAGACTTACAGGCCTTTTGATTCATTTCATTCTGTAGCCTCAAGCCCTCCTCAAAGGCTGAATCTGCCTCATCCTTGCTATGCCCCCAATATTTGCACTCGGCATCCGCACAAAAACGTCGGCACTCAGGGCTATTCTGGGTATAGCCCTCATCAGGCTTAGTACATACCGAGCTGCAACCACCCATCAAAAGCGCACCGGCCAAAATCGATAACAAGGCAAGGGAAGGGATTTTCATGAAATGTCTCCATCGGTCATTGAAGTGGCTCGATGTTATATGAAATCTAAAGACGGCGTCACCCACCTTTCCGAAAATGGTCGGCCCCACTTAAATACTAAATATGGCCCAGTCCAGATGAATGGTGTAACCTCTTAAGATTGTATTTCCTATCGTAGAGACGTCATACCATGAAGACGAATACTCGGCTTTCACTCCTCTTGATGGCCCTGTCTTTAGGGGCTTCTAACCCCGTCTTGGCCAAGTGTAGCCCCGGAGAGCTTCGCGGTCTTTTCGGTCTGACGACTCAGGCACTGGGTTCAGCTGGCATTGAGGGGACGACGCTGAGTCTCTTTGACTTTAAGAATAACAACTCGGTTGAAGAGATTTACTACGTCAACACGGGCGGCGCGAGCTGGAAGTCGACAGCGACCGGCAACTTCTCGGTGTCAGCCGATTGTCACCTGACCCTTGAGGTCAAGGATTCCGGGGGAACCCTCTATGCATTGAAGGGGCGGATCAATCCCATGAACAAGTTAGTGAATGTTCTTCAGACACAGCCAAACAACGCGGATGTCTCCCTCGGCGTCATGCGTCCTGTAGGCCTCAAACGATGTAACAGGAATCGATTCATGGGGCGGTATGGCTTTCTCTCACAAGGACGAGTCCCTTTAAAGAATAATCCTCTAACCTTAGTTCCAGAATCCCGATTGGGATGGTTTATTGCAGAGGACGCTCAGCTTGAACAACCCATCGAGTGGGTGAATACCAATGGGGTCATAACCAAAACACCCCCGACGCAAATCCCTTCCGAAACCTTAGAGTCTTGCCTGATTGATCTTGGCCAAGGAGGGTTCGCAGGAGTTATTGTGGAGCGAGGCCATCGCGCGCTCTACATGGACCTTGCCGAAGGTTCCTACCGCTTAGGAACCATGTTAAAGGTACGCTAGGAGAATTGAGCCATGTTGCCACATCCATTCAAAGTCATCCTGTTTGCTCTCTCTCTTTTGGTGGGTGCCGATGCAAAGGCAGGGAGTTGCCTCCATATTCAAGCTCCAGAAGGGCCTTATGGGATCCAGCTTCAGGGCAGCCTGGTCGATGGAAAACCTTATGCGGCGGTGGGTTCGGCCTCCATCCATCAATCAACGTTCACCCTCCAACTGACAGCCAGCGAAGGGGGTTCTATCATCAAGAGAACTATTCTTGGAACAGTGAGCGTGGTGGATTGCGAATTAAACCTCGCTGGAACTGGCGTAGACCTCGGATTTGTTCTCAAAGGTCAAATCACCGAGCGAGGCAAAGAAATCTTTGTGACAGCGATCCAATCCGCACAGCCAATCGTTGCTAGCGGGACCATGCGGCCTCGCCTTCTTAGGCGGTGCAGTAACAACACCCTCAAGGGAACATTCACCTATATCTCTCAAGGCTTCGATCGAGTTGGAACTGGCACAAATGTTCAGTGGGCTCCCATCGGCAAGATCGGCGATGAAAAATTTGATGGCAAAGGGTGTTCTGTCTACAAGGAATCCATCAAACAAGGCACCTCTTTTTCAGAGGCAGAGGGGCCATTAAAGTATAGGGTTTTAGAAGACTGCACCTTTGAGTTGCTGGACCAGGGGATGCCCGCCTTCCTCGGCGTAATCGTTGATAACGGTCAAGTGATGCCCTACCTGAAACTCGTAGATGGCGCCGTTCACCTTGGCGAATATACCCGCATTAATTCTTCTTCGACCCCACTGAATTGTCCCTGACCCTTCAATCGGCCTAAAATCCCTCCTATGCAAAAGTCCGATGCATTCGAAAGGTGGGGGCAGAAGTGCGACATTCTTCATTATTTTGGCTGTTAACGTTTCTTTCGGTTGACCTCGTCAAGGCCGATGATGTCCCATCAATTGGCGCCAGCGTCTATGACTCCTACGTGAATCCCAAAGGCGCATTCGTCAACACTGTCATCCCTCATGGGGCGGGTGATAGTGTCGGACTGATGCCGGGGGATG
Organism: Gammaproteobacteria bacterium; assembly: GCA_009922685.1. GTDB lineage: Bacteria > Pseudomonadota > Gammaproteobacteria > Methylococcales > Methylococcaceae > UBA6136. Next base: position 30,293 of record RFVA01000024.1, read on the forward strand.
TCATCACCGAAATGAATGGCCACCCTGTTAGGAGTAGTTCAGACCTCAGTAACGCCCTTGAAAACGGCATTCAAGGCAATAAGCTTCAGCTCAAGGTCGCAAGAAATCAGGGGAAAGAGACTCAAATCCTAACATTGACACCCTCTTTCCAGGCTGCAACAGCAGCGCGAGGCCCCTCAGCAGCAACACCCAGCCCTGTCGCTATCCCTCGGGAAACCATAACAAAGAAAGGCCCCCCGATCAGTTGGGCCACGTTTAATGACCCGCAAGAAGGGGCATTTACACTGGAGGTGCCCGCGGGGTGGGCCATACGGGGCGGAAGTCAACGGATGAGCGCATCCGAGATCAGAACCGGCATAGATATCACCGCTCCAGATGGAACCATCGAGATTTTCTTCGGTGATCACTCGATTCCCTTCTTTACGGCACCTAATCCCATGCTTCAGGTGGCTGGGCTCAGTATCGGAAGCGTTTATAACATGGGTTACGGACAAAGCGCCGTCGTCATGCCCTACATGACGGGGGAAGGCTTCGCTGCGCATTGGGGCAAAGACCGCATTAACAAAACCTGCCAAAACGTCCTACTCATCGGACATCAATCAAGGCCCTCAGAAAGCCAAGAACTGACTGAGGCTTACTTAGCGGCTGGAATCAGGACGAGCGTTCAATCTGGAGAAGCCGAATTCACCTGCCGACTTTCAAATGGAACGCCCGCGAAGGCCTATGTGTTTTCGGCGACTGAATTAATTCAGGCCCCGAATTCGGCCATGTGGAATGCTAAAGTCTTCACGGGTTATATTGCTGATCAAAAGAAAACAGCCGAGGCAAATCAACTCTTACAACACATCGTTAAGTCCTTCACCATCAATCCTACATGGGCAAGCCGTCAACAGCAGCTCAACGATCAAACCACAGCCCTAGTGGTCCGATCAAGCCAAATCGCTTCGGAGGCCATAGCAAAACGGGGCAGAACGATAGCTGAAACTTCGGATATTATTGTCAAAGGGGGGCAGGCAAGGTCCGAAGCGAGAGACCGAGCGACCACAAACTATGATGAGTATGCGGTCAGAGGCACCTCAAGCTATGAGGATCCAACGACTGGCGATCGAAAGACCCTCGATAATCGTTATGATCACCACTACACGAACAGCCAAGGCGAGACGATTTCAGCAGATAGCCCAACGTCTCCCGGTATCGATTGGCGAGAAATGAATAAGGTCCCATGAGGCCCTCAAGGAAAAAGGCACAATGTAGATGGCTGATAAATATCTCTCTTTAAGGTCAAGATCCCTGAGACATTAAAAGTCTGACTTCTTTCTTGAAAAGCCAAAGAACATTGGCTCATAAAAGCCAAAATGGAAGGGAGTCGCGGTTTAGATCGGGGGATGAATGGCCCGAGGACAACGAAAGGCCTCTAGCCAAGTGACCTTGGTTTCCTGAGTGCCGCCATCACCGATGGAGATAGTCTAGTCACCGGATTGAACTCAGCTATCTTAAGATCATTTAAAGCCCGAACCTCAAGAAAAGCCTTGCTCATCCATCTGTCAGCCAACCAAAGAAGGTGGTCTTCAGCCCCCAATTAACTCAGCCTCAGTTTAAGCCCCCCCCTTTAAACCCATGAAGTCCAGAACTATTACTCATCGAAACCGCTGGCTTATTGCTCTTGCTGGCGTTGGCATTCATATCTGTATTGGCTCTGTTTACTCTTGGAGCGTTTTTTCTAAGCCGCTGCAGTCTGCTTTCGGCTGGAGTATGCAAGAGGCCAACTTAACGTTCGGTCTCGCTATTTTTACTTTAGGGATCTCGGCAGCCGTCATGGGTCATGTTGTCGAACGACATGGGCCGAGAATCAGTGGGTTTATTTCGACTTTCTTCTGGTGTCTAGGTCTCCTCGGATCAGGCTTCGTTGTCTCTGAAAATCCTTTTGTCGCTGAATACCGCCTCCCTCTCCTTTATGCATTTTATGGTTTTTTGGGGGGCATTGGTCTTGGAACGGGGTACGTCACCCCCGTTTCGACATTAATTAAATGGTTCCCTGATCGTCGAGGACTTGCTACCGGTATGGCGATTATGGGTTTTGGCTTCGCCTCCTTTTTGGGCGCACCCATCATCAGCGAAATCATTAGCCGAGTGGGGCTATCCCACACCTTTTACGTTCTCTCTGGCGTATATTTTTTCGTCATGTCATTGTCCTCTATCTATCTGTCGCCACCACCGGAGGGATGGTCACCCGCAAGGCTTCAGGAAAAGAATCAACAAAAAAAGGATCCGCCGGCTGATCTCATGCCCATGAATGCAAATCAAGCCGTTCGCACCGCTCCCTTCTATGGGCTTTGGATCATGATGTTCATTAACATTACCTGTGGCATTGCACTGATTTCGGTCGCATCACCCATGATCCAAGAAGTGACTGGCGCCAGCTCACTTATGGCTGCCACCATCGTCGGGTTTATAGGCCTATTCAATGGGCTTGGCCGCATCAGCTGGGCAACGATTTCAGATTGGATAGGTCGCCCAGTGACTTTCATCCTATTCTTCGCACTCGAGATCGGTTGCTTTCTAGCGTTATCTGAAATCACCGACCTCTTTCTCTTTCAGCTGCCCCTCTACTTAGTCATGACCTGCTACGGAGGAGGGTTCGCAACCCTGCCCGCTTACATTGGCGATATTTTTGGAATACGACAGGTCAGCGCCATTCACGGGTACGTCCTTACGGCTTGGGCATTCGCAGGCATTTCCGGATCATCATTAGCGGCCTACATTCGAGAATCCACAGGCAGCTTTGGAAGTATGCTACAAATTTTCTCTGGAATATTTATTCTGGCGCTCATGGTTTCTGCGCTGATGCTTCTCTTTGTTAAGAGAAGGCGCCAGCAAGCTCTCGATCAACCAGTGAGCCAGGATGTGGCCTGATTTTCATTGAGCACTGACTTAAACGTATAGAAAGGGGCAGGCATTGAACAGTGCGAACCAAAATCACCTAAAGGCTAGGATGTTAGAAATTTATAGCCAAGAAAACCAATATTCCAAATTGACAGGGAGATGATTGTCCAAAAAGTCAGCAGCATGCCTTTCACGCGAAAACCCAAATTATCCCTAGCATAGAGTAAGCCATAGGCATGAAGTAATCGCCCGCACATCAACATGCCAGCAAAAACGGACAGCACCCTCCAGTCGGTCTTGTTGTATTCAGCACAGGCGAAAATAATCAGCGTAATTGGAACGTACTCGGAAAAGTTGCCCTGCGCCCTGATTGCCCACACCATCTCCTGCTGCCCTCCGTCGCCGATCAAAACTTTTAGTTTCCTTCGATATTTTATAACTTGTATCGAAAGCCAAACGAACATCAACGACAGGGCCGAAGCAAGAATTGTGGTCATAGGCAACATTTAGTGATTCCTCATAACAGTTTTGGCGAACGACAATCGTGAAGATAAGAATACAAAGAATCTAGGCTGGATTTCACGGTTTAACCAACAAATTCAACGGCCACTTTCTTCAACATCCCAGACAGCAGAACGAGCGCCGAAGCACCCGCTCCATTCATCCATCCTGAGCGTTCAATTACTGTCACTGACTCAGGAATGCTCGAGAATGGTAAGGCGATGGTTTTGGACAAGGATTCGAACCTTGGATGACGGAGTCAGAGTCAGATCCAGACCACTAACCAGAACAACCGGAAACAAACAATAACAATATGGATCAGTTAGTTATGAGCATATGATGATTGCCGTCTTGTCACATTTGTTCTACTTTTTTGCCCCGTAGTGTCCCACGGACTGCTGCCTTCTAAAGTGCCACAGCAACAGTGACATGACCATGAACGTCAGCATGATCTGGGTCCATTCCAAGAGGGTTGGAACAATGCTCAAAATCATCTAGATGCTGAATCAAAAGATCCATCAGGTTATGCTGATTTCCACTCCAAAAGGGAAGCGCGCCTATTTTGGATCTTCACTCGGCAGGACCAGAAAATAGAGATCGCGCCCTTAGAACAGCGTTCGCAAATTCTACAAAACCGGCACCCCCAGGCCCGTCAGTAATCCATGCAGGAGGAACAGGCAATTCAGAAAGATAATCAAGGACCGTGCTCACGCCTACCGTATGTTTAAAAAAACCAAACATCGGCGCATCGTTCGTTGAGTCGCCTGAGTATGCTACCAAATCGATAGCGGCATCTGCTTCCACCCCAAATGTTTTGGAAAGCACCCGCATTGACATTGACAACTTGTCATAGTCCCCGATCCAACCAAGCACCCAAAGGTTATTGACCGTTGCGTTAGCTCCAGCGTTAACGAGTGCTTCGACAATTCGATGGTCGGTGTCGGGCGCAGTCCGCTTGTAGGCAAGACTGGTCAATCGAAAGGCCTGATCGTCGGCCAGGCGCACGCTGGGTATAGCCTCCTCGACCATCACCGCGATCTCCTGGAGTCGTTCTTGCAAGTGAGCAATACTATCTTGAGATTGCCAATAGATCCGTTCGACGCTGCGTCCATCCGAACTCCTTCTTAAAAAGAGCCCGCCGTTCTCTGCAATGACGCCATCTACAGGCCACATGCGGGCCATCTGATCACACCATCCAGCGGGTGCAGCCGTCACAGGGATAACCCTAACGCCATCGCTCTGCAGTTGCTCAAGAGCAACGTACGTTGACGCTTGCAATCTCCCCTGATAGGTCAGCGTCTCGTCCATATCTGTCAGTAAGAACTGAACGTTGGAGAAGTGAAAGGCCGGTGCCGATGACAACGGTTGCATACTTTTCTCTTATATTAAGTTGGTCATACCCAGATTGGGGTAGGGTATCATCTAAAATGGCAGCATTCAGATCTGCTGCTTTCTCAGATGCCAATCAACCGTAACGATCATCAAGAACATCATCATGATCTCGGAGCGCGGAATGCCTCGATTTAACCCGTTCAATAGCGAGTTGCTTGAACTCCAACGTGTCCACTTGCTTTGGGATTTTCATTCCTCTCCTCCATCTCGATAAAATCCATCTTACGTTACCCTTGGT
>RFVA01000231.1 GCA_009922685.1 Gammaproteobacteria bacterium
GGGCCACTTAAACCAACCTCTCATTGCCTCATGAGAGGGAGGGGCCGCTCTATTAATCAATCAAGAAGGACACCACGATGACGACTGCAACGACCGCGGACGACAGCCTCCATACCGTTTCAGATACGGTCGGAGAAGGAGTAAAACAGGCGACGGCCGCGGCAGCGCGGGCCGGAGAAAAGGTCAAAGAAATCGGCGGAACGGTGGGGCGTTCGATCTCCCGCCTCACCTATCAAGGCGCCTACATGGTGTCCTATGGGGTTGTTTATGCAACGGTGTTCGTTGCGAGTGCGGTTCCCCGCCAGAATCCCTTGGTGGAAGGCCTCATGGATGGTGGCCGCGCCGCCATTGATGCCTTAAACGAAGCCAAACAACTGCCTTCAAAGGCCAGCTGATTCCCTGTTGATCAACCCATCGACATTGCCTCCTGAAGGTTCTAAGCCAACCGCCAACGCATCAGGCATTTCTGTTGTCTTCCCATCCCCTGGCATTCTCAGAATCTCAAGTTCAGCCCCCTTAGGCGATGGAACACCTCAGACCTTTCGGGAGTTCCTCTTGAGGGCGTTTCGCTGCCGCGCTCTCACGGGGGTCTCGGTGACGGGCGTCGAGCAACATATCGTCGATCTTCACTATCTTCAAGATGACGTTCTTCCCGCCGAGCTCCTCTCCATGCTCGCAGATCTTCTGGATTCTCCGAGTGAGCCGACGTCTCCCTCCCTCGCTAAAAAGGAGCCGGGTGAGACCTCTACAACTATTTCGCCCCTAGCGACCGCCACCGATCGTCACGGGACCATTCGGCTCCATCGCTACGAACATCTGGTGACAGGGTTTGAAATCGTCTCTCAGGCGATGGGAACGATAAAACTCAAAAACCCGGTTCTTTATCGAAAAAGTGCCTTGTGCGATGCCATCGAGCGGGAGCTCATGAGTGTCCTCGGGATTGATCGTTACAAAACTCATCCCCTAAGGTGCACCATCCAGGTAGATTACGATCCAAGACACCTCAGCTGGGCTAAGGTCATTGAAATTGTTGATGGGGCCTTAGCTAACGCGGAGGCGCAGGATACCCTCGACCCTCTAGACCTTGATCTCACCCTGTCGTCGGTTTCGCTCCCCGTTGCCGCCGTCGCCCAATATGCGTTTCCCCCCCTGCTGCCCTTGGCGGCGGGTCTTTTTGCTTATACCGCCATCCCGAGCTTCAAGAATGCTTACGATGTCGTTAAAAATGAGCGGCGCCTGGGGGTTGACGTCCTCGACTCGCTCGTCGTTATCGGCTGTCTGGGTACCGTTCAGATATTTCCAGGGGCCGTCATGGCCTGGTGTCTTTCCTTTGGCCGGCGCTTGGTTAAAAAGACCGAGGATAACTCAAGAAAGATGCTGCTGAATGCCTTTGGGAAGCAGCCAAGATTCGCCTGGCTGGTCAAGGACGGCGTTGAAATTGAAGTCTCTCTCGATAAGGTCTGTAAAGGCGATATCGTCGCCGTCCATACCGGTGATATGGTCCCGGTCGATGGTCACATCGTCGATGG
>RFVA01000232.1 GCA_009922685.1 Gammaproteobacteria bacterium
AAATCGGCATCGATTGTTTTGGCGTTAAAAAACATGTTACATCCTAAAATACAAAAGCCGGTGGGTGGCATGCGGTGCCTCTCGCGAAGCGCTCTGCATGCGATTTAGGATGAACAGGTTTTAGACAAAACATCGTAGCCTTGATGTTTTGGTTCTTTTAGATCAAGCTAAAAGAACAAGAAATAAAATAATTCATTGTTTTGTTTTTTAAATTATTTGGGCGATGCCTTCGGCCCGGGCTACTACGGGCTCGCTTTCGCTCGGTTGCCTTTGGCGAAAAAACCCTGCGATTCCCTCTCGCAAATATTCTAATTGCAATTATTTTGGTATTGTAAAAAAAAGCCTTAGCCTCCTATAGGGGCGCAGCGTACTTTTAACCGCAGGTTAAAAAACCGAACCCCTGAAGCACACAAGACGGTAAGGTCCCTATAAAAAATAACACTAAGAATTTATTTTGGGTGTTGTCCCAATGTAAACTAAAAACAAAAGCGCCCTTTTGGGGTAAGAATTTATTTTGGGTGTTGTCCCAATGTAAACTAAAAACAAAAGCGCCCTTTTGGGGCGCTTTTGACTTCCTTTATGTATTTGGTTTTTTACTCTTTTACCATCTTCACTACTTTCAACTCCTGTCCTTTGTGGATACGTACATAATACACCCCTGCTGCGCGATCTTTCATGCTTACATGTATCTCGCTAGACTGTGATGTACTGTTCCATACCACTTTGCCGGTTACATCTATAACCTCTACCCCAAACACCGACTTATCTGTTGATTTTACATAAAAATCACCCTTGTTCGGATTAGGATATAACTCTATAGCTGATGCTCCCAACTGTGAAATACCTGTACAGGCCTCTACATTCACATTTACTACCGCTTTAGCTGTACATCCGTTTGCATCAGTTCCCGTTACCGTGTACGATGCCGGGCCTGCCACTGTTGGCATGATACTGATGGGCGATCCCTGATACAATACCGATGTGTTTGATGCCATCCACTGGTAACTCTGTGCACCACTTCCTGTTAAAGTTACATTTTCATTTACACACATTGAATTACGTGATGAACTCGCCGATACCGTTGGACTGTTATACACCATTAAACTTAAAGTTTGTGTCGTTGCACATCCGTTTAATGTTCCCGTTACCGAATACACTGCCGTTGCACTGGGCGTAATGGTAACTACAGGACCATTTCCTCCTGTACTCCAAATATACGTTCCCGCACCTGATGCCTGCATCGTTACTGAAGTTCCAGGACAGGCCATACCCGGTGTTGCAATCATAGTAATGTTTGGCGATGGATTTACCAAAACATTACGCACCGCCGTAGCTGTACATCCCGTTAATGTATTGGTACCCGTTACCGAATAACTCATCGGGGTGGTTGGATACTGAACAATTGAAGCCGAATTTGATCCCGTACTCCAGGTATAACTGTTAGCTCCGCTTGCAGTTAAATTTAATGCCGCTCCTGAACATATAACAGAAGCACTGCTTA
>RFVA01000233.1 GCA_009922685.1 Gammaproteobacteria bacterium
TCGCCAAAGGTTTTGATGTCGCTGACAACGAAATCATTAAGCGGCTGATTCCTGGCGATTTGGTCATCACCGGTGACATTCCTTTAGCCGCAGAAGTCATTGCAAAAGGGGGTGAGGCCTTGAACCCCCGGGGGGAGGCCTACACCAAGGACAATATCAGGGCTAGGCTCAACATGAGAGACTTCATGGAAACGCTTCGCGCCAGTGGCCTCCAGACAGGGGGGCCACCATCACTTGGCGCATCGGAAAAACAAGCCTTCGCCAATCAGCTGGATGGATACATCAGCCGGATGCAACGAGCGGCCAGGGACGCTGTCATACCGAAGACATAATGAATGGGTATGTTCCATGCTTCCTTTCATCCATCAGAGTGGCTTCATGTCTTCGTCCATCAAATCCTTGATCACCCTCGTTCTGTCCGCTGGGCTTTTACCCTCGGTCACCTTCGCCGTCCCCGAGGCATCCCATCTCGCACCACGAACGGTCACCACTAAAACCCCCATCAAACATGTCATTGTGGTGGTGGGTGAAAATGTGACGTTCGACACCCTTTATGGGACCTACCTTCCGAGGAAAGGACAAAAGGTGAATAACCTCCTATCGCAACGTACTCTGATTGGGGCCTATGACCCCAAGACGCTTCAACTCTATGGACCCATTCCAGACCCGAGATTTCAAAATCTAACGACCAACGGCCCCTTCCAGATCACCCAATATTCAAGCTACAGCAGTGGTATCGGTGACCCGGCCCATCGATTCTTCCAGATGTGGCAACAAACGGGTGGGACTAACCAACAGTTGGACCTCTATTCGTGGGTTGCCAGCACCATCGGCACCGGAAGCGCTACCCCTGGGGTCAAGGCAGGCGCAACAGGTCAAGGCGGCGAATTAATGGGCTTTTTCAACATGAACGCCGGCGATGCCCCCGTTTTCAAGAAATTAGCCGACGCCTGGGCGATCAGTGACAACTATCATCAGTCCATCATGGGCGGCACTGGGGCTAATTTCTTTGCGCTGGCGACAGGTGATGTCGCGGTCTACAACCAAAACAATCAACTAGCAGTCCCGCCGACCAATCAGATCGAAAACCCCAACCCGACCCAAGGCACCGATAACTTCTACACCAATGATGGTTATGCCGGGGGCTCCTATGTGAACTGTTCGGACGCCAGTCAGCCAGGGGTTGCACCCATTCTCTCGGTCCTTGAGAAGAGGCACCGGCCGAGTCGCTGTGAAAGTGGCGCCTACTACCTCGTCAATAATTACGATCCACCCTATAGCTTTGATGGCAAGCCACAGCCTCTGGGTGCCGACAAATTCGTTCTCCCACCCCAGGTCGTCCCCACGATCGGCGAATTAATGAGCAAGAACGGTGTGAGCTGGCGCTGGTATACCGGTGGTCGCGATGATGCCGATATAACCGGGGATCCCCTTTACCAGGGCGCGATTTATCCCCAAGTCTTTGCCGCCCTAAAAAAGCTCTATCCGCAAGGTACTCCC
>RFVA01000234.1 GCA_009922685.1 Gammaproteobacteria bacterium
CGGATCTTTCTTTGAAACTTCACGGATCGTTCTTTAAGTCGAAACGATATCGTAATAAATAAGCGTTATTTTCCTGCTGTCAAGTTACTAGAGACGGGTGGCACCTCCTTCGTCGCCCCATAAAAAATCGATTCGCTTACGGAGCAATTTAATGAGCAAAAACCTGAAGCAGGGAATGGTGGTGGTGACGGCCTCCATGTTGGCTACCCTGAGCCTGAGTGCACTCGCTGCACCGACCCCAGATTCCTTTACCCCCCCACTTTCAAGTGCAACCTCTTGGTTTGATGCCGGTAAGCTGGCAGTTGCTGATGCCAAGAAACTGCAGAAAAATATCCGTAGAGCGAAGAATGTCATCTTCTTCGTCGGTGACGGGATGGGCGTTTCTACGGTCACGGCCGCCCGTATTCTTCAGGGTCAGCAGCCCGGTATCATCGGAACAGGAAATGGTGCCACGGCTTCTAGCGGTGAAGAAAATCTCCTGAGCTTCGAACACTTCTCCTATTTGGCTCATTCAAAGACCTATAGCGTCAATCAGCAGACCCCTGATTCTGCGCCGACCATGACCGCGATGGTCACGGGAATCAAAACCAACGGTGATGAGCTCTCGGTTGACCAGACCATGGCCCATGGCACTACGGTGGCTGATTGTAATCGGACGGATCTTGCAGCCCATGCCCTCCCAACGATTCTTGAGCGTGCAGAAGATGCAGGTCTTTCAACCGGTGTTGTCAGTACCGCGCGCATCACCCACGCAACGCCAGCAGCCAACTATTCGCACACGACCAATCGTGACTGGGAAGCAGATTCCAATCAGCCAGCAGCAGGCTGCGCGATTCCAGACATCGCTCGCCAGTTGATTGAGTTCAAGCATGGTGATGGCATTGATGTCGTCTTCGGTGGTGGCCGTACTTACTTCCTCCCAAACACGATCAAAGATCCAGAGTATCCAACGGTTGCAGGGAAGCGTAAGGACGGTCGTAACTTGACCGACGAGTGGGTTAAGGCGCACTCAGGGGCTACCTTCATCACCGATACGGCTGGCTTTAATCAGATTAATGCTGCATCAGCCAGTCATGTCTTGGGTCTTTTTGAGCCAAGCCACATGCAGTATGAGGCGGATCGGAATACGACCCCAGCGGGTGAGCCAAGCCTTGCCGATCTGACCGATAAGTCAATCCGTATCCTTAAAAACAACAAGAAAGGTTTTTATCTTCATGTTGAAGCAGGTCGTATCGATCATGGCCACCACGCCGGTAATGCTTACCGCGCGCTGACCGACGCGATCGCGCTGTCTGATGCAGTAAAGAAGGCGCAGGCGACCCTTGCCGAGCTGAAGCTTGATAAGGACACCCTCATTGTGGTCTCCGCGGATCACAGCCATGTGTTCACGATCGCAGGTTACCCGCAGCGTGGTAACAATATCCTTGGAAAGGTTATCGCGTTTGATAACCCTGCAGCAGGCTATGTGCAGGCGGCTGACAAAGCACCCTACACCACAC
>RFVA01000235.1 GCA_009922685.1 Gammaproteobacteria bacterium
TCGCCATTGCGCCGCTAAGATTCAGCAAGGAGCCGGAAATACTAATCTCTCCTGAGCTGCCCGTTGCAGCTATCTCATTTCCATAACGAAGTTTGAAGTTAGGCCCTGGCGCCTCTATTCTATTGTTTGTGTTTGGAAAGAGGTGGCCGTTCAGTACATTTCCAGACGTGAATATACCGTTTGTTGATAATTCTATTGAGCCTTGCTGTTTAGGTTTTTGGCTGCCACCCGAATCATCATTGAATGAAGCGGTTCCAATTCTTGATATATTATTCAATAATATAGTATCCGCCTTGACATTGATAGAGCCGCCCAAGAATGTCTCTATTCTGCTGCGATCAGATAAAATAAGATTGCTTCCAGAATTTATTTTGATTATGGAAGCAGCATTATTACCAAATTCCCCCCCAGAGTCTTCCGTTATGCTTGATTTATGTAATAGAGTGATGCCATATTCAGAATATATATTAATTCCAAGATGACCTGGCCTGAAGGAATTATCGGCTATGCTGCTGCCATCAAGAATAAGGTATCTAGAGTTTATATTGATGCCATGATCATGCTGCACGACTGGACTGCTAGGGCCAAAATAATTGCCATTAAGTGAAATATGCGACCCATCCATTTTTAAAGTTCCAGCCACATTCAAGGAGATTCCAGAGTAAGTCGTTAAAGATCCCTCCTCATGGCCATAGCTTTTGGAAGAAATCTCGCTTTCAGATGATAGAGACAAGTTTGATGAGTTTAACCTAATGCCGCCAGGAAATGAGGTATCATTGTTCCCGGACTGTATTAATCCTTCTCTAATATAGATATCTCCGGAGGCATCTATATTTATATTGCCCGACTTTCCTGAGTAAGGAGCATCTGCGTATGCCGTTATTGTTGAATTGTTGGTCGCATTGTTAGGTTCTCCATTGGCAACACTAACAGTATGCGCCTTAATATGTATGCCTTGGCTTGGATTGGCTGAAGTAGGGCTATCATTCATGGCCATAACGAGGGCCTCGTCACGAACCCCTATCTGTTGCCCCCACATAGCAATCCTGCCACCCCCCTCACCATGGGTTTTCACACTTGACGAAAAAAAATGTCCGCCCGTATCGGGGTTGACTTTACTTTCGTCCAATACAATGCCTCTCACTTCGACTTTTCCAGCGTTCGTTGCCGTGGGTGCGAACTTCGGGAGTTCAAGATTGCCGTAGGCATCTCGCTTTAGAGTGACGTTGGTATCGCCTTTGGCGGCAACCAGCCTGATGTCCCCACCCTCTTTGGGGTCTCCACTCGACTTAGTTTTAATCGTGGCACCATTCTCTATGGTGATTTTGTTAGCCACTAGATCAATTGATTTCTGACTGGTCGTGTTATCAAGCGTTGCGCCATCGACGACAATCGCTCCTTTGCCGCCCAAGAGGACGTTGTTCGATTTGTTGCCACTAGTAAATCCAAATGAGGCGGGGGCCGCGCTGGTGAGA
>RFVA01000236.1 GCA_009922685.1 Gammaproteobacteria bacterium
TTCGGGGAACCGCATCTGTCGGAACGCCTGTTTACATTCGCTACCGGGCCGCTGGCGCGACCCTTACAGACAACATTTACTCCAACTCATTTGCAAATAGCAATGGGTCCACGGCTGTTGCTGGGGCTGCCCGGTCGGACCAATATGGTTTGTTTCCTGCGATGTATGCGACGTACCCAAGCAACATTGTCTTGAACCTGTTCAATCCCCAGGTAACCGATTACACGACTTACACAATTCAGGGACAGTATCCAATCAGCGCAACGGATAATGGGTTTGCAATGTTGTCCGGCAGCAACAAGGTCACCACGTCAATCGATGGTTTCCAGATCACTACTGCTGCCGCCCCGACATTGACATTGACCTACACCGTTTATGGATTCAGGAGTGCATAGTGCGACCATCGATAACGACCATGAACCATCACGCTGGCACGGAAGAAGTGCGCGAAATGACCGACGAAGAAATTGCCGAAATTCGAGAAACATTTCCCGACGCATTTACCGAGGAGAACAACCCGAAATGATTATTCGCACCGCAATTGCGGTGCTTGTTTTGACAGCCGCGCTGGTCGCATGCACGATTCAGCGTGTCCCGACGGACTGCATTGCAGCACCCGCGACCACATACCGAACCAAAAACCGCGCGCTTAACCTGATCACGCCAGGCGACCAAGTGCCGCAACGGCCGTCATGCTGAAAACGTCAAAATCCCGATACACGCCCGAACAGCTAAATGTCCGGCTGCGCTTCATTGTCGGCCTCGTCCTAGCGGGTTGTTTGGCATTTGCCCTGGCAATGATGATCTACGGCCTGTTGTTCGTTTATCAGGGCAGCGAACTGACCGCGGTCGACGCCGAATTTTTCAAGCTTCTTTCCCCGGTCGTCATGTTCCTGACTGGCACCCTTTCGGGTGTAATGATTGCCACGGGGTCGAAACGCGACACCGACGGGGACGGAATCCCGGACAGCGAGGAAACCCAATGATTAGTTCACAACACACCGTCACAACCACACCGAGCGTCGTGGTCGCAGCTGCAGAATCGTGGCAGACGATCTACCTGCACGTGACCGGCAACGGCACCGTGTACCTGGGCAATTCAACCGTGACCTCGAGCAACGGTATGCAAACGGAGAAATCGGCCGTTCCGTTCCAGTTCATTCTTCCCGCCGGCGAAACCTTGTATGCGGTCGTTGCGACCGCCACCGAAGACCTGCGCGTTCTTAGGCCATCAGCGTCATGACCGGCAAATACACCGGCTGGGACGGCAACGCCACCGGCAAACTCGCAGGCACCGAAAAACTCGTTGAGCTGCTGTGCAAAACCTACGGGTTTACCAATTTGGGCACGTGGGGAATTCGCACAATGCGAGGGTCAGACCGGCCAAGTGTTCACGGCACCGGGCGGGCCGCAGACCTTGGCTGGAAAAACCCCGTCAACGCCGCCAAGGTCGCCCTGTGGTGCATTGAC
>RFVA01000237.1 GCA_009922685.1 Gammaproteobacteria bacterium
TTGATCCAGCATTGAACTTCGCTTGTGTGTCATCCCCTTTGGATTTTTTGGTGCGGGCCCTTAACGAGGATGAGGGCACCCAAAGGTCAGCGGCTCTAAACTTTACCACCACCCTCTTTTCAGGGTGGATGACCGTGACCCGCATGTTCCGAATTGACCTTATCTCCATCGTGATGATGAAATCTATGCACAACGGCGTGGCCCCGCCCTTTGGATATCAGCCAGCGTACCAGAGGAAAAGCCGCTAAACCGGCTATGGCCAATGAAAAAAACAAACTGGCCCAAAATAACCCGTCCCCAAGACCTGCATCCATGGCTCCAGGTGTGAAGACCATGACCTTATTGTCAACGATCTCCATTAAGGAGATCAAAATCGTGTCAGAGGCAAGGGCGAGCTTTAATGCCTTCGCCATAGGGACTGCGGCGCGAACCCAAGGGCAGCATCGTCAACAAAAACCCAAAGACAAAAGCCAGAACGATGCCGAGTGCAATGGTGGTCGAATTGGAAAAATCCAGCCCCGCCCCGAACATCATCCCCATCCCCTCTCCGATGGAGCAACCCGACAAGCAGTGGACCGTGGCCTTTAGCGCTACTAAGTTGGCGTTTTCCTTATGGGTGTCATGATGGATCCTTTCCATAAAACCCCCCTTATCTCGACGTTAGCCTATTTTTGGTTGAGCCAAAGAGACCCTGTGTACTTTTCCTGTTCCGTTTTAATCGATGGATACTCTTAGACTATCATGGGTCAATGGTGACAAGTTTGAGCTCCCTAAGCCCTTTTCGGATCTTGGCTGACGTCGCAGCCAACCCATCCCACGCTATGCTGCAGGGACATCCGAGGGACTCAACCGGGTCTTTTCGTATCCTCAGATCGAAGTCTGGTTGTGCTCGGCGGCCTCACCCAAGGGACCCCAGAAGCCCTCATCGACCTCATTTCTATTTTTCTGGCCATCTTTTGTAACAGACGATGAAAAACTCCATACATTTTTTACTGGCGATCTTCTTACAGGGTGCTCTGAGCGTTATGGTCGAGGCAGCCCCTTTAACCACGTCGGTTTATGTTATTCAAAATTCAGCCGTTTCCAATCAGATTGCCGCATTGCAGCAAGACCCTGCAACAGGGTCCTTAAAGCTCATCGAGACTTACCCAACCGGGGGATTAGGCCGCCCCAGCATCGATGGCAACTCATCCCATGCGCTTGTAGCTCGGGGCCAATACCTTTTTGCAGTGAACAGCGGTGATCACTCTATTTCGGCCTTTGAGGTATTAACCGGCGGCACGCTCAAGCTCCAGGGGAGATACCCTTCGGGAGGATATGTTCCCGTCAGTTTAGCGATCCATCGAGACCACCTTCTGGTACTGCATCAGGGCGCCATCTCCGAAGGTCTCCATGGCGGAATCTCGGCGTTTCGAATTACCCGTGAGGGTTTACTTCAGCCGATCCCATCGGCGC
>RFVA01000238.1 GCA_009922685.1 Gammaproteobacteria bacterium
GAGCCTCAATCAGGCCATCGACGATGCGGGTGACATCGTTCGACTGAAACTCGAAAGCTATCTCGAACTGGCCGCGCTCTACCAGGAGGATCAGCGTCCTGAGGATGCCATTCAGCTTCTCGCCCGAGGCATCCGGGAAGATGAAAAGCAAGAAGCCCCCGACCTTCTGTGGCAAATGAGATTTCAAGAAGGCCTTCTCTTGAATCAATTGGGCAAACTTTCTGAAGCACTCGATGTCCTTCAAAAAGCCACCGAAAACCTAGCTCTGGTTCGAAGTGACCTTCCAACCGAAAGGAAAAACGGCAAAGCCTGGTTTACCGAATACGTCGAACCCCTTTATATGACATTGGCTGATCTGTTACTGATAAGGTCTGGGGATTCCAGCTTACCGGCTCAATCGCAACGGGATTTAAGGGTGAGGGCTATTTATGCCTTAGAGGAAATCAATCGAGCGGATCTCGACGATTTCTTAGGGCACCGCTGCGGTCTCGGCGCAGATAAAAATAGGTCTTCGGATGTCTTTCGATTCATGCAGCAAGATCTCGCTATTCTTTATCCCATCGTCTTTAAAGACCGCTTGGAACTCTTGCTGATGAAAGGCGATGTGATTCATCAAGCGACGGTTCGCGGAATCCATCAAAGAGCGCTATCAGTTCGCGTTGATGCCTTTCTGCATGCGTTAAATCGATCCGACAGTCATCCGGAGGCACCTGGGCGCGAACTCTTTGATTGGTTGATAAAGCCCCTTCATGAGGAGCTGCTTGACTCTCAAATCCGGCATCTAGTGATAGTTCCAGACAAAATCTTGAGGAAGATTCCCTTTTCTGCACTCCAAGATGAAAACGGCTTTTTAATTGAGCAATTATCAGTGTCCACGCTGACCGGGCTAACCCTCTTTGACCCTCTCCCCAATGTTTCGAGTGGCTCTCAAGACTATCTTCTCGCTGGGGTCAGTCGACCTGGTTCTGCGGTTGACCATTTACCTGAAGCCCTGAAGGGGGAGATGATCAGGAACGTCAAGTCAACATCCGAAATAGAGAGGGATTCTTTTCTGAAGGACCGTCTTGCGTTACCCGGCGTCGAAAGGGAGGTGAAGGGTATAGAAACTCAGGATACCAAAGTCCTGATGAATCAGGATTTCACCCTTGCTGCCCTCAAAGAGGCCCTACACCGGCATGCCTATACGGCACTTCACATCGCCTCCCATGGGTTTATTGGCAAGACATCGGACCAAAGCTTTGTCATCGCCTATGATAATGTCATTCATTTCAATGATCTCTACACCGTCTTGTTGGAGGCTCAACGACATAGCTCTCCATTAAAGCTATTGACCCTAAGTGCTTGCCATACTGCAGAAGGGGATGACAGAACGCCCTTAGGGCTGAGTGGCATGGCGATTCGCGCCAAGGTTTCAAGTGCATTAGGCAGTCTTTGGCCCGTAGACGATA
>RFVA01000239.1 GCA_009922685.1 Gammaproteobacteria bacterium
GTGGTTGAAACACTCTTGGAAGAAAACCTTCCGGTCTTATCGCTCGGCCCTCGAAAGCGCCCGATGCTTGAATCGGGCGCTTCGGATTAAGCTTTTCTTTAGTTACACAGCTGCTGCAATCGGTTGTAACGAGACCCTAAGGGGCACACGACTTTCGCGCGAGTACCAAGGACTTTTAAGGTTCCAAAAGGCGCCCCGGGTTTGAAATACACTTGAGAAGAGGGGCTTAAACCAAAAAAGTAGTTCATGCCGTTGGCACCCTCTGTGGTGAGGTTGAGTGCGATGGGATCGAGATTGACGACATTTGAAAGACTCACAGGAATACTCGAGGGCAAACTGCTGCTTTGAGCAAAGCCCGGCAAGTAGTCACTGACGGTCCCATTCAAGATGATGGTTGCACCTAAAGACCAACAGGCGTTACTAAAGGCACACACAGTGCCTGTCTCAAGGACTGGGGTATCAAAAATGATGGAGACACCATTGGGCTGAACCATTAAAAGTCCCCCTTCATGTTGAACATGATAAAAAGGGGCCCGAGCATTACGCGAGGGATCGAGGGTCCCTGTTGCGATTGGAAACCGGATCTTTAAATTCTGCTGCTTCAAATTACCGCTAAATGCTGCCTTACCGAACTGGTCGAGGGATGCTCCAAAGGCTGGGAATTGATTGAAGAATTGAGGATCAAATTCAAGCACGCTTGACCCCCCTCCGAGGGAGATGGTGCCAGGACCACTGAAGGCCTGAAGATTGGGAGTGATGATCAGAAGGATCAGAGCAAGAAGGCGGGTGGAAAAAGCTTTTTGAGGGTTTAGCATCGGTTCAAGATCTCACAGTGGTAACAATGAAAACCTTCACATTAACGCCAGAACCTAGGGAGTGCAAGGGAGGAAGGCGGCACAGCAAGACCTGGACCTTAAGCCCTTATGGTATAGACGAATGGATGGGCAATGGCCTCCCTGGCCCCTCCCTTCTTTATGATCGATGAGACCTCACCATGACATCAAAACGACCCTCTTTTAGAAAGGATCCTTTCATCAGGCGATGGAGTTGCCTTCTGGTGACGATCTTTCACCTTGAGGTGGGCTTAGCGGCTGATCGGCCATATCCTGATGTTTCAAGCGACATGGAGCATCTTTTGGCGCGCCAGCGCATGGAAAAGCGGGATCTCCTCAAAGAAGTCCTGGCATTGAGTCCTGAGGAAGAAAGAAAATTTTGGCCGCTTTACTACGGTTACCAGGCTCAGCTGATCACGCTTTGGGATCGAAGGCTCTCTCTCGTTGAAGCCTATCGGGCCCGTTATCCCCATCTGGAGAAGGCCTGGCTCGACACCATGATCAAGGCATCCCTTAGACTCGACCAGGATGAGGGGGCCCTCCTTGAAAAAACCTATGGGGTCTTTAAGCGCTCTTTTTCGATTCCTCTTGCGGCTCAGTTGATTCAG
>RFVA01000240.1 GCA_009922685.1 Gammaproteobacteria bacterium
GGCAGCGATATCGCTGCCGGGCCTGTTCTTTTTCTGCAGTCATGGCAGACTTTGAAATAAAGCCTCATGATGGCGGGCTGATCGACTCGGTGCGTCTTTAAGGCGCTGGGCGGCCAATCGATAACATGTTTAATGATAAGTGGAGTGACGAATGACAGCGACTGAGCGTGAAGCACTAGATATCATCAAGCGCGGTGCTTCCGAATTGATACCCGAGGATCTTCTGGTTAAGCGCCTAGCTGAAGGTCGGCCGCTCCGGATCAAGGCGGGATTTGATCCGACAGCACCAGACCTTCACCTCGGGCATACGGTTCTGTTAAACAAAATGAAGCAGTTCCAAGAGCTGGGGCACGAAGCCATGTTTCTGATTGGTGATTTTACCGGGATGATTGGCGATCCAACCGGAAAAAATGCCACGCGCAAACCCCTGACTCGCGATGAAGTGATCGAGAACGCGAGATCTTATGAAGAGCAGATTTTCAAGATACTGGATCCCCAGAAGACCCGGGTCATGTTCAACAGCAGCTGGATGAACGCCATGTCCCCTGCGGATTTGATCGGACTAGCGGCTAAGCATACGGTGGCGCGTATGTTGGAGCGGGAGGACTTCAATAACCGTTATAAGGGGGGGCAACCGATCGCCATTCATGAATTCCTCTACCCTCTGATTCAAGGCTATGACTCCGTCGCGATGAAGGCCGATGTTGAATTGGGCGGGACCGACCAGAAATTTAATTTGTTGGTCGGCCGTCAATTGCAGGAGGTCTATGGCCAGACCCCTCAGGTAGTCTTAACGATGCCGATCTTGGAGGGCCTTGATGGCGTCCAAAAGATGTCCAAGTCTCTGGGAAACTACGTCGGCATCACAGACGCCCCGGATGACATGTTCGGTAAATTGATGTCTATTTCCGATGAGCTCATGTGGCGCTATATGGAGCTGCTGAGTGCCACGTCGATGGCTGAGATCGAGGGTTGGAAGGCGGCCTGTGCTGAAGGCGCCAATCCGAGAGACTATAAGGTTCGTTTTGCCCAAGAAATGATTGCTCGCTTCCATGATCAAGCGGCTGCAGGAAGGGCACTAGATAATTTTGAGGCGCGTTTCAAGCAGGGCTTGGTGCCGGAGGATCTCGAGGAAATCAGGCTGTCGCTGCCCCAGGGCGGCTATCCGATCGCCAATCTCTTAAAGGACTTGGGGCTAACCCAAACCACCAGCGAAGCCATGCGAATGATTCAGCAAGGTGGGGTGAAGATGGATGGTGAAAAGATTGAGGACCCGAAATTAGTGATCAGAGAGGCTAAGGTCCTGATTCTTCAAGTGGGGAAGCGAAAATTTGCCAAGACCGCCCTGAGCGCTTGACGATGTGTCTTTGATTCTTCATAATGGTTGGCTGTTCGGGGCTGAATGGTTCTGGGCGGAAGTCGGCGGGAAGCTGGCGAG
>RFVA01000025.1 GCA_009922685.1 Gammaproteobacteria bacterium
TGTAGTTTCTTGATTTCATAACCGGCTTTTCTTGCACTTATCCGGGATTTTCATCTCAAATTAACTGACTCTATAAAATCACTTTTTCCCACATTAATTGCACAGGGCGGTTTTCTTTCTCGCATTAACTGATTTTATCGAGTTGGATTTCTCGCTTTATTTGATTCTATCCTACGCCCACAAACCATAAATTGAAGGCGTGAGCTTTATAAAATCCCCAGCTTATGGATTTCCTTGTTAAAATCCTCAGCCCGTGCCGCTGGCAATTGTCCGTTGAAATACGCCTTGATTTCGCCCCGCCTGGCATTCAGATGTTCGCACAAAGCCGTAGTGTTATACCCATGCCGGGCTAGTTTGGGTTCCAGCGTATTTAAGTCGGGCGATAATATGTTTTCGACAATCTCCACATCGACCGGTTTTGTGCCTGTGGTGGCACCCTTGATCAAGGCGAGCGTCAGGTAATGGCAGATTTGCAATGGCGTGATCAGCCGTTCCGCCAAGAGATTGATCGCGTCGGGCGTCACGATGTCATGGATAGCTGTTTTCGGTTTGCTGCAATGCGTTAACACCCATTCGATATACTTCTGTTTCTGTTGCCCCCAACTGTCCAAGCTAAACAATTTAGCCCGCGCACCGATTTCTTCCATGGTCGGCTTGTTGAGGTCATTGCCCAGTTTTGGGTGGCCGACCATGATAATGGTCAAGATGCCTTTGGCATCCTCTATGGTTTCAATCAATTGTTTTAGCGCAATCAAGGTGCGCCAATGGAGGTCATGGGCGCCATCGATGAAGAACGCGATAGGCTTGTTGATTTTACGGATCAGTTCTTGGAGTTTCCTTTCCCTGATCTCGGCTTGGGTAGGTACCTTAAAATCCTTGGGGGTGGGCAAATCGGCGAATAGCGCGGCATATAAGGTGTTGATGTTGACGCGGCGCTTATCGGTCGCCAACGACTTGGCGACAACCACCTGGTTGTTTTTCTTTAAGCCATCCTGAAAATGCCGGATAACCCGAGTCTTGCCAACGCCGACGATGCCGGTCAAGGTAATGATGCCGCCTGACATGACGGCAGCTTCCAGGCTATGCAAAACACTTTTAAAGGCTTCGGTCTCAAAGTAATCGGCCTTATCCAAATCCTTAACCAAGCCATAGTATTGCATCATTTCACCGTACATCAGTCACCTCCCGAAGCCCGGTCGAGCTTAAAGTAAAATACGCGCGAATTTTGTCCAGCACAGTCTTCTTGTCCAATGTCTCATCGAGGATCGTATTGATGGCGGCTATTTGCAGGTCGGTCAACCGGGACAAGGGTTTGCCGAGATAATCGGCAATGGCAGTCTTGGCATCCAGCTTGTTTTTGAACGTGGTAGGTTGCAGGAATGGGCTGTCATCGAACGGCATCGATTTGGGTTTTTCCATCTGAACTATATTGGCTTGGGCCAACAGAGCTTGGTCGCTGCCGTTAATGCCGGACAATGCTGAACGTGGCAGGCTGATCGTTTTGGCCAATTCCCCGATCCGATCCGCTTTAAGCTCAACGCTGCTCTTTTTGTGTTTCCGGAACTTGCCGAACGGGATCGGCCCCTCTTCAGGATAGAAAGGCCCTTGTTTCTCGTCATTGAACTCAACATAGAGTTCGTTATCAAAAAGCCCCCAAAGCAAGGTGATGTCTTGCCCCGCCATGTCATGGCTTAATTGATAGCGGATGCCGTCAATACCGACGCAGGCGTTGCTGTCCGCCTTGCGCTGTTCCGGTTCACGGGCGAAAGTGCGGAAGCGATCCCATGAACACATTTCCCTAAACCCTTGCGACGGCAGGTTTTGTAGCCAATCCTCCATACGGGAATGGTCTTCATAGCGGTGATCCATCGCGTTATATTCCTCTAAATACCTGTGTAACCAGGTATTGGCTTCTTCCAGCGTTTCCGGCTGCTGGAGATGGTAAAGGGTTTCCAAGGAAGATTTGATGGTCAGGAAAGAACGTTCCACTTTGCCCTTGGACCGTGAGGTGGTGCGCCTTCCATCACTGCCCCTTGGCATATGTACCCGCACTTCGATGCCCAGTTGCTTCATAACCCACAAGAATACCCGGCTTTTAGACACCGGACCGGCATCCATATAAATGACCGAAGGGATGCCTTGGAACGGGTTGTTCTTGTCCTTCTTGGCGGACATTGCATTAAACAGGAACAATAGCGCGGTCATCGCGTCTTCGCCTTTGACCACATGGTATTCCTGGTAACAAACCCCGCTCCGGTCATCGGTAACACCAGCCAAAGCCAGATATTCCGGTCCCTCTTTTAGCGTTTTTCCGAAAAATTCCGGCTTTTTCAAGTCTGACGGCGAGAAATCAAATTGCCAGCACTCATTGCTAAAGGTTGCCTGGAAGGGAGTCCAGGGCGGCTCTATGCTTAGGGTGCGGTTGTCGTATCCCCATTGTTTCAGATAACGGCTGACCGTGCTGAGTTTGAGCAGGCCTGATTCGACTTTAACCAATCCCTCCTCCGTTTCAATGCCCGACTTTTCGAGGACTCCAATACAAGCCTTGGTCGATAAGCGCCGTCCTTTTTTGCTGGTCGTCCGAAGTTTCAGCGCCGCAATCAATTCACAGTAACGGCGCATGTCTGTTTCGGGCAGGCTTCTTGATTTATTGTAATCGCTGCGGTGGGTCAAATAAGGCAGTTGATGTGTACGCAATTGCCGCCGGACGGTGGATGCCGAAACCCCGAACGCTTCGCAGGCTTCCTCAACAAGGTCTTTGCGTTGGGCATTCCTGGGTGACAGTGCGTCCAGTTGGTTTTGAAGTGCCAGCAGCACCTCAAAAGGGATGCGTTTACGCGGCACGAATCTTGTCCTGTTTAGGCCGGGTGATGCCGTGCTTGCCCATCCAGTTGCGCAAATTGGCGGAGGTGGTGCCATAGCGTCCGGCAATAAAAAATAGGGTTGCGCCATTTGCCAGCAGGGCTTCAATTTCAGGACGGAACGGATCGAGCTTACTCTTGCCCGGCCCTTTAGGGCGACCTAACTTCATACCGGCGGCTTTCTTTGCACGCAAGGCTTCTGTTGTGCGTTGCGAGATCAAATCGCGTTCGATTTCGGCGGCCATGGAAAACGCCATTGCGACGATCTTGCTTTGGATGCTTTGGTCAAGCCGCCAATTGCCTTTCACCGAATAGACATGGACACCGCGTTCCATCGCAATCGACAAAATTTCCATGCACTCCAGCATACTTCGCCCCAAGCGGGACATCTCGCTGACCACTAAATTATCTCCCTTTTGAAGGTCATCGATGACTTGGGCAATCTTGCGTTTGCGCCAGGATATTTTGCCGGATGCTTTTTCCTCGATGAATTTGACCTGACCCAAGTTATGGTGATTGGCCAGCGCCAGAATATCCGCCTTGTTTTTCTCCAAGTCCTGGTCTGCGGTCGATACCCGCAAATAACCGATAGTTTGTGCCATCATCTTGCCTAAAATGCCTATAAAATCATCAAAGGTAATGAAAACCCTAAAAACAGGTTTTATAATAACCAAAAATGGATTGAAAACACAGCGCTTTTCTTCAACTAAAGCGGATAGTAAAAACGTTCGTTTTTAATGATGTTTATTGCCATCATAACCCCCCAAAAAATTCAAATGCAGTTGGCAAACACCGACCCAATAAACCAGCTATCGACCTTCCGTTTCTTGATGGATAATTTGCATTATGTTGTCATATCTGACTACAATAATCGGAGCAAGGCGGACGTATGACAGAAAAGACAAGGCTGATTTCATGGATCAAGGCGGCTCGGAAGGATTTTGAAGATTTTCCCATGTCGGTGCAGATAGAAGCCAACCGCGCACTGACTGTCGCGGCGGAAGGGCGTAAGGCCGACAATGTGAAACCGTTAAAGGGCTTCGACGGCGGTATTATGGAAATTGTTCTGCGCCACAGAGGGGATGCTTTCCGAGTCGTTTATGCTGTCCAGATTGGGGAAGACATATGGGTGATCCATGCTTTCCAGAAAAAATCGAAGGAAGGCATTAAAACGCCAAAATATGAAATTGATCACGTCTTTGCCGATTTCGGTCACCCTAATGCGGAAGTTGAACAACTGAAGGCATTGCTGGCCGCCGAAATAATTGGTGTCCTGGATGACCGTGCGCTGACGGTGCGTAAAGCAGAAGAGCAAACCGGCATTGCCGCCGCCGACTTTTCGCGCATCCGCAAGGTGAAGCTCGACCGCTTCACTATTGACCGCCTGATGACAATCCTTAAACGTCTCGATCAGGATGTTGACGTGAGGGTAACTGTCCGCCCGCACCACGCAAGTGGGATCAATCCACACCTTATATAATAACTACTGTCAGAAGCACCTTCGTTGCCAGGCATGCAATCGGCATCAATTTGTTCTACAAAGCCGGAGGCTAAACTGTTTTGATTTTTCTTCGTTGGGATTGCAGCCTACTGCTGTCACATTAACAAAGCTGCCACTCGAAACAGATAAATATTTTGTTTTCTGATCGCCTCCTCACGACCCAAACCGGACGTAGAAAACTATCCCATTATTTTCCGCATTTTGGACATCCAAACGTCAAAAATCGAGCAACGAGAATTGTCTAGACCGTTACGATCCAAAGAGACTGAGGATCGTATTCAGTCCTTACTGTCTGCAAGACATACGCAAATTTTGTTGTGTGTTTGAAAAATTAGAAGTACTTGGTAATCCATCCTAATGTTCTTATTAGAGGGTACGGCTGCCGTTGCTCAGATATAATTATTTTTCAATATTTATGCAAAATGAAAGACCTGTCCCCAGTAGTGTCTCGCAGGCGCTCCTCCAGCATCGGAAGCACCGGCGCTAAGGATGGTGAATGTTCCATCCTTAGTGAGCGTTTCTCTGGGGCATGTGTTATCTTGATCCAGCCGGTGTGCTTGCCGATTCGGACGGTACGGGCGTAAAACTCGTCCGTAACTAACTCTATGCCTTTAATTAAGCGAGCTTTCAGGAACTCCAATGTTCCTGTCCAATAAAAAGGTGGTTAATAGGGATGATCAAACTGCACACCTAACGTATACATAGCCATAAAAAAACATCTACAACCGCGTTTTTCTGCAGAGAATTATTCTCACTTACTATAATATAACCATCAGTATGTGCTGTGGATGAAAGCATATGAGAGCTTTGTTTAATTACCGGTTCAATTACGGGTAAATCTGATTGAATTGAATATTTCAATTTCACACTCATTAATTTTGTCCGATCGCCTGTGTTTTTTATCTCGGATTGAATGACAGCCTTTTTCACCGGCCATTCAAATTTTCTACCCGACAAATAATTTATTAATGGATTCACATAATGTTTGAAACACAGGTAAGCTGAAACAGGATTCCCGGGCAACGCCATAAGCAGAGTATTTTTTTTCTTGGCAAAAAACATCGGCTTACCTGGTTTTTGTCTGACTTTCCAAAACAACTCATTAAAACCACATTCAAGTGCCATATCACGTACATGATCATGTTCGCCCATGGAAACGCCGCCTGAAGAAATGATAAGATCACTTTGGCAATCTGCATTTAATAGAACCTCTTTTGTTAATTGAGGATCATCTTTTACATGAATTACTTGCCTAAGTTCCCCGTTTGCTTCAATGACAGCGGCTCTTAACATAGGTGAGTTGGAATCTCTAAGTTGGTGACTCTCTGCTGTTTGGTCAAAAGGAACCAGTTCGCTGCCAGTTGTAATAATAGTCACTGTTGCTTTTCGGTACACTTTAATTTCTGTTATACCAAGAGAAGTTATTAATGCAAGTTGGCCCGATCCAATGACAGTTCCCGGTTGTAATAGCTCTGCGCCCTCCTTAAACTCTTCTCCTGCAAACCGTACATGTTGGTGTTTCTTGTTGGCTGCCAAAATATTTACCTTATTGCCATTTACTTCACATTGTTCAATGGGAATAATAGTATCCAGGTCTTCCGGAACAATTGCGCCAGTGCTGATTCGATAAGCAGAATGAGGCACTGTTTTTTCTCCTACCGGAAAACCTGCGCTGCTTTCTCCGGCAATAGGTAGCACGACGGGATCATTTTCTTTTGTTTTTTCGACATCCTGCCAGGAAACAGCAAAGCCATCCACAGCACTGTTTGTATAAGGGGGTGAAGAGATTGTTGCTAGCGTCTTTTCGGCAAGAACATAGCCAAGAGAATCAGATGTTGAAACAACGCCTATTTTTCTAGCAGGTATATTTTCCTTAATTATTTCAATAGCTTGATTTATGGATATCACTTTTTTACCCAGCGTTTTTCTTCATCATGTCCGCCACCCCACAGCATAGGGAAAGCATGTAAAAGTCCGGGGAAAAGTGCTTCCATACTTTCCTGTGCCCCTTTGGAACTTCCAGGTAAATTAATGATTAATGTTTTGTCGCAAATGCCAGCCAGCTCGCGTGACAACATCGCATAAGGTGTGCGTTCTTTACCATGGCGGCGTATAGTCTCAGCTAGACCAGGTGCTTCTTTTTCGATGACTTTGGCCGTTGCTTCCGGAGTTATGTCTCTATGGCCCAAACCCGTCCCACCGGTTGTAATAACCAGATCAAAATGTTCATCTACTAGTTGCCGCAAACGATTTGATATTTGGTCTGAATCATCGGGTAAAATTTCATAGACAGGAACCGAGAGGTCTTCATCTTCCAAAAATAATTTGATGATTTTTCCGGATGTATCTTCGCGGTTTCCGGCATATGTTGAATCAGAAATAACAAGAACAGCCGATTTTAATGGTTCGGCAAAATATTCTTTAAAACTGCTTTTGCCTCCCTTCTTCTTAATTAGTTTTATATCGGAAAAAGAGATGTTTTCATCTAACGGTTTAAGCATATCGTAGACGTTTAACAGCGCCCCTGTAACTGCAGCCATAGCTTCCATTTCAACACCGGTTTTCCAGATTGCTTTTACTTCCGCTGAAACTTTTATGGTATCTTTGCCGATATCAAAACTTATACCCACCCAATCCACAGGAAGAGTATGACAAAAGACGATCCAGGCAGCTGCATTTTTCGCAGCGGTTATGCCTGCTGCCCGTGCAACCTGTAAAACATCTCCCTTGGGAACAGTTTTTTCAGTCACCCGTTTTATTGTTTCCGAATTAGCCGTTAAAATTCCTTCGGCTTTCGCATATCTTAATGTGCTGAATTTTGGACTAATATCGATCATTTTGTATTTGTATTTTTAAACTATTTATTTTGCTTTTGCATATAATTGAGTAAATTACCAGAAAAATTACATTTTCAATTGACCTGGCATTTCCCGACAAAAATGTATTTACAAGTTATTCCTGAACCCAGTGCACAGATTCATCCTCCATGATTTCTTTTTTCCAGATGGGAACTTTGTGTTTAATACCTTCAACAATCTGTTCCATCGCTTTAATACTTTCATTACGATGCACGGAAGAGCAAAAAACAAAAAGAGATAGTTCTCCGGTTTTTACCAATCCGGTACTATGATATATGTGCAGGCATTTTAAGGACCATTGCTCAAAAGCCTCTTCACGAATTTTTGAAAACGCTTGGTTAGCCATGTCTTCATAAGCCGAGTATTCAATTCCGGCCACATGTTTGCCCACATTTTCATCAGCGCGCACCTGCCCGAGAAAAATGGAATGGGCGCCTATGGCATGTTTAGCGCTATGTTTTGCTATCTGCTCACCGATAAAAACTGGATCGATAGCTCCCTGGATAAAATAATTTTTGGCGTTCATGGTTCTATTTTTTTTCCTCTTTCAACCAAGCTGCCAAACCGCCTGTAAGATTGAATACATTTTTAAGTTTATGATGATTTGGCAGCATTCTAATTGCCCGGACGCTGTTGATTCCATGGTCACAATAAAAAACTACCAGGCTATCGTTTTTCGATATGTTATGAATATTAGCCTGCAAATTATTTAGCGGGATGCGAACAGCATTTGGCAATTCCTCTTGGAATTCGGGTATCGAACGAACATCAATCAATTGTATTTTTTCGTTGTTTTGTAATTTTTTGTGCAGATCAACAGAGCTGATTTCATTTATTTTTTGCCGATTTGAACTGCAAAAACTTTCATAATCAAATGATTCAAAATCCGGGGCATTTTGCAAAGCCTGCTGCACAGCCTGTTCGTTTCGTTGAATGGAAAACAGCATCATTTGATTGCTCAATGCATCGAAAATCAAAACTTTCCCTGATAAAACTTCGCCTACTCCGCAGATCATTTTTATAACTTCGTTTGCCTGCAAATTACCGATAATTCCCGGAAGAACGCCAATGACACCATTTTGCGAACAGTCTGGTGCTATTTCGGGTGCAGGGGGGGTGGGAAACAGGCAGCGATAAGTTGGGCATTTCTTACCTTGATTATCTGTAAAATTTAATACGCTCAACTGTCCCTGAAAGCGGTCTATTGACCCTGAAACAAAAGGTTTATCCAGGTAAACACAAAAATCGTTAATCAAATAACGGGTTGGAAAGTTGTCTGTA
Source organism: Gammaproteobacteria bacterium (assembly GCA_009922685.1). Classification (GTDB taxonomy): domain Bacteria; phylum Pseudomonadota; class Gammaproteobacteria; order Methylococcales; family Methylococcaceae; genus UBA6136. The sequence continues at coordinate 8,502 of RFVA01000025.1, forward strand.
GCATCAACAACGACATCGTATTGGGAAATCAAATCGCCAGCATTTTCCGGAGACACTCTTTGAGCGTATGCCTCTAAAACAATATTGGGATTGAGATCCTTTAATCGATTTACTGCGGCTTCGGCTTTAAATTCTCCAACCTGTGAAAAGCCGTACAACACCTGGCGATGCAAATTAGAAACCGTAACTTTATCGGGATCTACAATACCAATCCTACCGACACCGGCTCCGGATAGATACATTAATATAGGACAGCCCAATCCGCCTGCACCGACGATCAGTACCTTTGCTTTTTTTAAAGCTTGTTGTCCTGTTTTTCCAATCTGAGATAAAATCAAATGGCGATGATAATACTGAATTTCTTCTTTATTTAAGTTCATGGCTGTCTTTAAAAAATCATCCCCCCGCAAAGGGTGGCATAACCGCGACCAAATCGTTATCAAAAAGAAGGTGATTGTCTTCAACCATTTGCTGATTTACAGCCATTCTAAACGTATAGTCTTTTAAATCCGGATAACTTATGATTAATTTGCTTTTCAAGTCAGCCATATTGTCTGTGTCTTGAATCGTCAACATGTTCTTCCCCACCACATCGCTTAGAACACCAAAAAAAATTACATTAACCTGCATAGTTTTTCTTTCGTTTTAATGGAAACGGTTTATGGTTATCTATTTAAATTAAATTTCTAGGTATTACTCTAATATCAATCCGGGCTTCCAATATGATCGTCAGGTTTCGTGTGACAAAAGTAATGAAACCAACAGCAAGCGCAAATGCCAGAAGTGATAGTGTTCTCAAGTCACCAATGGAGCCAGGTCATTCCCAAAATCAAAATCTGTTTTTAAGTTTTTCCATCATCCACCTATCTGTGCCATTGAAAGATGATTTTTTGAAAAATGAATAATTTGCTGTGTACGTTGTTCCGATTCAAACCCGTCTTTTGCCCTTTTGGTCACGGCATCTCTAATGGCCGCTTTTATTTCTTGATCACTTTTTCCTAAACGCAGCATGTCTTTTAAATTAATAGCGCCATAATCATAAAGACAGGTTTTGAATGTACCGTCGGGAGTGATCCTTAAACGGCTGCATGTTGAACAGAATGTTCTGGAATGACCGGCGATAATACCGATTTTTCCCTTAAATCCGGGGATATCAAAAATCCGGGCAGTTGAACTCATTTTTTGATGTTCAATCATTTCTGGGAAAGAATTCTGCAACGTGCAGATAATTTCTTCTGCAGTATGTATTTCGTTTGGAAAGAGCCCACCATTAAATGGCATTTGTTCAATAAATCGAACTTCGACTTTATTTTTTTTGGCCAACATCGCAAAATCAATGATCTCATTGTCATTGACGCCTTTAAGAACCACCATGTTCAGTTTAACGTTCAGATCCGTTAGCAGAATTTTTTCAATGTTATTCCATACCCGTTCAAAATCATCACGTCGGGTAATTTTAAAAAAAACGTCTCGCTTTAACGAATCAAGACTGATGTTAATACTGCCTGATTTTATCATTTGAAACAATGGGATGGTATCTTCTAAAAAATAGGCATTCGTTGTTAAATTGATTGTTTCCAGTTTTTTATATTGGTTTATTCTGGTTAAAAAACCAGGAAGACCTTTACGAACAAAAGGCTCGCCACCGGTAATGCGCACTTTGGTTACACCTAAATCCAGAAATAGTCCAAGCAGGTGCTCCATTTCCTGAAAACGCATAATATTATCCCGAGCTTTAAGATCGATCCCTTCCTTGGGCATGCAATAGGTACAACGGAAATTGCAGCGGTCGGTTACGGCGAGCCGCAAGTAATTTAAATGACGCCCCTGGAGATCAATCAGATGGGAAGCTGGTGAATTGTTTGGATGTGTTGTATGTAAATAATTCACGCTCGTGACACTCCTTTCAAAGTACGGGCGACCTCAATATGTCCGACGAAACCTTAGCTGTAACGTAGATAATGATTTAGTCTGTCCTCAATTATTGGCTACCGTTTTAAGATAGAGCAGTCGTATTTAGACCTCCGAAGATTTCAAAACCTCGTAGATCTAGCTCTAACACTTTTGTCCCGTCTTAAGTTGGTAGTCTCAATATTGAAAATAATAAAAGAGCATCCTTGCTCTTAACGAAGCTTTCTACTAAGCCTGATTAACCTGTGTGTTACAAATGTATAAAGCTCTGCTTAATTATCAAATTGACAGGAAAAAATAACCTGCATTTCAATTAGTTAAGCAAGTAACTTTTCTACGTTTTCAGCCCATCCGGAATAACCGATGGTAGGCAAGACCGACGCCCCTGTTTCACGCGCGGTGTTCGCATCAACATCTATACCGACCCCATTGACAAACCGGTTCATAAAATTAACCACGCAACAGATACCAACCACATCCATAAAGGCTTGCTCATTCCAGCCTGCCGCATAGATTGCATTAACATCGTCCTGAGTCACATGTGTTGGCGTTTGGGTGAGTTTTTTGACATAGCTAAATATCGGCTTGAGCTTTTCATTTTGCGTATCAAGATCGATCTCCATATTACCGATTGCGGATGCATCAATTCCGAGCGCCTCAGCCGCAGGGGCATGTGAGTGAAAACAAAACTGACAGGCATTCAATCCGGAAATATAGGTAAAGATAAGTTCGCGTTCGCCGTCAGACAACTGCGATTCTTTCCGCATGATGTCGTCGATCAAGCGGAGAATTAAACTACCTCTTCCAGGGTATAAGTTCATCACGTCGGGAAGATTTGTAATACCTGGGCTGGAAAGTAAAAAAGACATGATTTTCTCCTGTTATAATAATGATGCCTACGAAGCCATGTAGTGGCATTAAATTAAAATGTTTAAGCTATATAGCTTGTCCCTTCTGTTCCATCCTCCACTTTATAGACTTTGCAAGCCAGCCCTCTGAGTTGGAAGTTGCCTTGTTCCTTGTCACAGTATTCGTCAGAATCATGGAGAATGACCGCATCCGCCGATTTCCAGAGACTCGATAAGGCCGCTCCAGGTTCTTCGCTTCCTGTTGTTTCCGGGTACCACCAACCATGCGGCACCCTAACCACGTCAGGAGCGGTGTCGTTACTGAGCCACGACCTGAGTTTAATTCTCTTTCCACTAGTTGATTCCACCCATGCCCAATCCCCATCCGACAGATCCAGTTCGTAAGCCGTATCCGGATGGATTTGCATGCGAGGATCTGGCTCACGGCTACGCAGTTCTTTCGTAGACCGGCCAAGGCCAAAACTGTGAAACCAATAGTTTTCGCGCATGCCGGTGAAAAAGGTCAATGGATGCGTCTTAGCTAACTCTGGTTTCCTCGCATGGCTCTCCGGTGGTTCAACCCAGCTAGGCATCGGATCATAGCCTAGTTCTTCGAAAATGCTTGAATAGAGCTCAACTTTCCCGCTAGGTGTGCCAAAGCCGGTTTGTTCGTATTTCTTGAAAGTTATTTCAGGTGCGGAAGCCCGAACCTGGGTTGATAATTTTTCCCATGTTAAACCCGCAGGCTTTAACCGTTCATCGTAGGCCTCTTCCATACTTTCCCATGGCCAATCCTTCTCTTGTCCCAGACGAACGCCAAGCTCACGCCATAACATCCAATCATGCAGACATTCTCCAGGCGCCTCCACCGCTTGCTCTCCCCCCTGATAGACTGGAATCCAATCCCAGTAATTAAACAGGTTCGGTCTTTCCAGCCAATGGGTGGCCGGCAAAATATAATCGGCTAGCTGAGCCGTGGGCGACTTAATAAGATCCATGACCACTAACAGGTCCAGGTTCATCAAGCCTTCGTAAACGTGAGTGGTGTTTGGGTAGCTATTCAAGGTGTTGTTGCATTGCGAGATAAGCGCCCTCATGCGGTAGGGTTTTCCTGTTTTCATTGCCTCCCACATGCTTGCAGGATGCGCCATTGCGCCGCCGGATACCTGGTTTGAATATTTCTTGCCCCAGACCTTTTCCATTGCTGGACCAGTCTTTTCGAGTGTTTCCCAGCTCAAGAGCTTAAAGCGATCTACACCGAGTTGTTTCTTGCGTTGTTCAGGAGATAGCCTCTCATTGAGTTCGAATTCATCATCCGATGAAATTTCCGGATGGTACCCCATCAACAATTCGCCTCCGGGTACATCGAGATTACCGGTGATGGATCTCAATATGGTTAAGGCTCGCAAAGTCTGAGTGCTATTGGCATGATGATCAGGCACTGCTCCCCAGGGGATCACAGCCGGACCAGTAGTAGCATACATACGGGCAGACTCACGAATCTTATCCGCTGGTGCTCCAGTTATTTCTGACGCCCACTCCGGAGTGTAATCCTTCACTCTTTCAGTGAGTTGTTCAAAACCAACCGTCCATTTTTTTACAAATTCTTTGTCATAGAGGTCTTCATAGATGATCACATTGATCCAGGCCAGTAAATAGGCGCTATCCGTAGCAGGTTTAACTTGCAGAAAAATGTCCGCTTGATCACTGTAGCTATTACGGCGTGGATCTGTAACGATTAGTTTTGCTCCTCTATCCAGGGCATCCTTAATCCACAGATACTCAGCCGTCCATCTTTGCGGTCCCGGAGCGTGGCCTAAAAGTACGATGCATTTGGTATTATGAAAGTCTGGAAACTGCCAAAAACCGTAAGTCGCTTTACTGGGCACTGTGGAATTGGCTAAACACACGTATCCCGTCCAAGTCCAGTTCGGACTCCCCAGTAAGTTCATAAATCTTCGTGAGGCCGCACCAGCATTAGAGCTCCAACCATAAGTGCTGCCGATTGTTTCCGGCCCATCTTCGGCTATCAACTTCTTCATCTTATCGGCAATTTCATCTAAAGCTTGTTTCGTGCTAATTTGTTCCCATTGACCCGAGCCGCGCTCACCGACTCTTTTCAGCGCATGCGTTAATCGGTCTGGGTGGGTAATGTATTTATTTGCGTTAGCTCCCTTGATGCAGATCGAATTCGGAGTAAGGGGGTGATCTGGGTTTTTTTTGATCGATTTCACCTTACCGTCTTCAACGGTGACAAGAAGTCCGCAATTGATATCGCAGGTACTGCAGATGACCCATTTCGTTTCTTTGCTCATTTTTAGCCTCTTAAACTTGTTTTTACTGATTATCAATCGCCTCTACTAGGCATGGTTATCGCTTCTAATAGAGAGTCGAGATGTAGCAGTTGGCTAAAATTTACTGTAACTCCACAAGATTGTTAAATACCAATTTCCTATCGATCAATAGATGCAACCTATACATAAAGAAATGATACAAAAACCAAACTACCATTTAACAAAATGACCCGTTACTTTTCAGGGTATAACCAATCTTTCGGTTCTCTAACGTTTTGTGTGGAAACTGTGCTCATCCCGGCACCTGATTTTGAAAGGGGTTAGCCGGCAGATTCGACAGCTTTCCTGTCGTCAGGAAGATGATGTTTGTCAGGCTGAGTAGCGACTTGAATCCTCTGGCTCTGACGATGGCCGCCTGAATCTGGCTGTTGATGTTTTCGGCTGCAGCGTTGCTTGCACCCAAGCGATACGCCGCCAGGATTCCCGGCAGATGGCTTTTAAGGGTCCTGCCCAGACGTTTGAAGGGTTCAAGGCGGCTTCGCTTGGCCCATGAGATCCAGGATCGATAGAGAGGCTCAGGGTCTGCCCCGGCCCGACACATCAGATGAAGCTCTTTGTAGCGTTGTTTCATACGCCAGGCCCTAGCGGTCTTGAGACCTGAACGTTGAAGCCAGTGCATATCGTTGATTTGGGCTCTGGACCAATCCTCAGGGGACTTGAGAAGCCCCCAACGTGAGCCTTTGAGGGAGGCATCCTGCTTCACTTCAGCTCGCCTGACTTCGTCGACGGCATCGTGGATTAACTGAGAGATATGGAATGCATCAAAGCAAATCTCGGCTTTCGGAAATTGATTCCGAGCTCCTGCCTGAAAGGATTTGGACATATCCATTGTGATGAACTTAATGGCGTCAGGCTGCCCCTGGTGGCTCACAAAGTCGGCTTTGAAGGTTTCAAAGGTGTCAGCCTTTCGGCCTTCTGCAGTAGCGATGACGCGGCGAGTCAAAGGATCATGAAAGAGCGTGAGATAACCCAGGCGGCGACCGACGAATTTCTCATCAACGCCCAAGGCAGTGACTTCGGTATAGGTCGTTGCCTGACGAGCAGACGCCACGTGCACGTTGATGGCACGCCAGATGCGATTCTCGGAGACTCCAAACATATGGGCGATGGCGGAGACAGGAAGTTTCTTGGCCAACGTCAGAACCAAGGCATCCATCAACAACGTGAAGCCGCTACCGGGACGGGCCCAAGGAACCTCAACCTGGGTGACCTTACCGCATTGATTGCACTTTACCCTTGGCAAGGGCGCATGCAGAAAGGCTTTGAACTGGAAAAAGTGAAGGTGTTGCCAAGTCCGCTGAGATCGATCATGAATCGATTGGTCAGTCGCCGCGCAGGCAGGACAACCCAGTCGCTTGGCGTCACAAGCAAGATCAAAGTGGATCTCTCCTTGATCAGGCTCGAAACGAATCTCAGCAACTTTCCAGGGATCTTGAAGACCCAAGGCGGCCGTGAAAAGCGATGTGGAATCCATGCCCGGAATCATCTCAATGCTGGCCCAAAAGGTCCATCAGGTTATGCTGATTTCCACTCAAAACGGAAGAGCGCCAATCTTTCCACGCTCTTTATTTGGTGAGGTTTTCATTGATAGTTAGAGTTAACACCTGCTCGCGCAGTTTTAAGTAAATTCACCTGACTTTATCCACTACAACTCAATGCCGACGACAGTTTTCCTGGTTTTTTAATTCTTTATATCTTCACAGTTCAGTGATTTCTAAGTTTGGATCACACCGATATTGTCGAAAACATCACTCTCTAATCTGAGCATTGAAGCATTTCTGTCTCAACTTTTTCACTTTCAGATTAATGTCTAGAAGAGAACTCGTCGCATTGTTCAGGTGCATATTTCAGGGCATCGTGACCGCCCATTTCAAATCTATGTGACCGCGATTTCAAAAGATCGTGACCGGCGTTTCAACTCTTCGTGACCGATGAGGTGCGGAATGCTGGGGAGTAAACCTTACCCTTGTCGCTTTTTACCGAGCGACATCGATGCCCAAGGAAAAACTTCCCATGCGCAAAATCAGAGACGTTCTCCGATACCGCCACAACGCCGGACTGAGCCTCGATGCCATTGCTCGAGCGCTCAAGATCTCAAAAGGCGTCGTCGCCAAATATCTCCGCCTCGCCGACGATGCAGGTCTGAAATGGCCACTACCCGATGACCTAGATGATCAGTCCCTGGAGCGAATGCTCCGATCGCCCGCTCCACTGAAACCACCCACCTATGTCCGTCCGGATTTCGCCCATGTCCATCAGGAGATGAAGCGTGGAGGCATGACGCTTCAATTGCTTTGGGATGAGTATCGGTCGGGTGCCGAAGGTCGCTGTTATCAGTACACCTCATTTTGTACGCACTACCGTGACTGGACGCAGAAGCTACAGCTCTCCATGCGACAGGTTCACTTGGCCGGTGAAAAACTCTTCGCAGACTACGCCGGACAGACGGTCCCGATCGTTGATCATCGAACCGGTGAGATCAGTGCCGCATCTATCTTCGTCGCCACACTCGGAGCGTCGAACTACACGTTTGCCTGCGCAACACTCGGACAGACCAAGCACGACTGGCTTCAAAGCATCGAGAAAGCCCTTCAGTTCATCGGCGGTGTCACCGCCATGATCGTTCCTGACAATCCTAAGGCTATGGTGACGGTTGCTTGTCCCTTTGAGCCCGGTATCAATCGTTCAGCGGTCGAGTTCGCCGACCACTTCGGAACTGTCATTCTTCCTGCTCGCCCCGGGAGACCCAAGGACAAAGCCAAAGTTGAGAATGCTGTTCTGGTAGTTGAACGCTGGATCCTCGCTCGCCTTAGAAACCGCACCTTCTTCAATCTTCATGAGTTGAACGAAGCGATCGTTCCTCTCCTCGATGACCTGAACTCTCGTTCTTTCAAAAAACTTCCGGGATGCAGGAAGGATGCATACCTGTCGCTGGATAAGCCTGCACTGAAACCACTCCCTTCAGAACCATACGACCATGCGGACTGGGAGCAGGCAAAAGTGAACATCGACTATCACGTGGCTTTCGGAGATGCCTACTACAGCGTCCCCCATCAACTGGTTGGCCAAAAGGTCGATCTTCGTGTGTCGGCCGGCACCATCGAAATCTTTGCTCGAGGCAAGCGCGTCGCCAGCCATATGAGAGCAACCGCCAGGGGCGTCTTCAAAACACTCCCAGAACATATGCCGGCTGCCCATCGCTCACATGCCGAATGGTCTCCACAAAAGCTGATCCATTGGGGCAACACTATTGGCCCTTCGACCGGACGGCTCATCAGCGAAATCCTGACAAGGAACAAGCATCCGGAACAGGGCTACAGAACCTGCCTGGGACTGAAAGGCCTGGCGCGTAAATATCCGTCCAACCGTCTGGAAGCCGCTTGTGCTCGGGCCCTCAAAATCGGTGGGGTCCGCTACAGCACCGTTAACAACATCCTCAAAGCTGGCCTGGATCAGCAGCCACTTCCTGAGATGGACGACAAAGTCATCTCCCTGAACCACGCCAATATCCGTGGCTCCGGTTACTACCAGAAGAAATCCTGATCAGGAGGATCCCCATGCTTTTACAACAGACCCTCGATATCCTTCATGAACTGCGTCTACACGGCATGATCATCGCCTTGGAAGAGCAGCTCGCCAATCCTGCCATTGCTGCGCTCTCCTTCGAGGAGCGTCTCGGATTGCTCGTTGACCGGGAACGCACTCATCGGGAGAACAAACGCATCAAACGTCTCTTACGTGACGCCAAACTGAGGACCACACAAGCTTGTCTTGAAGACCTGCGCTTTGATGCATCGCGGGGCCTCGACAAACCTCTTATGGCAACCCTCGGTACCTGCCAATGGATCCGATCCCACCAGAACGTCATCCTCACCGGGGCCACCGGATGTGGCAAAACCTGGATCGCCTGCGCTCTCGGCAATACCGCCTGCCGTCAGGGTATCTCCGTGTATTACGTTCGCGCTCCCCGACTCTTCGAGGAGTTGAACGTGGCTCACGGGGATGGCACTTATGTGAAACGGTTACAGGCCATCGCGAAAACGGATCTGTTGATCATTGATGACTGGGGGCTTGCCCCACTCACGCAAAGGGATCGAACGGACCTTCTTGAGATCCTTGATGATCGTGTGGGATCTCGCTCCACGATCATCACCAGCCAACTTCCACCTGACCATTGGCACGCGTGGATCAACGATCCGACGCTAGCCGATGCCATCCTGGATCGCGTTCTTCACGCTTCACACCGCATCGCCCTCAAAGGCGAATCCCTTCGTCGCCGAAAGGCCTCAACCAAAGAAAAAGGAGACCTCCCATGACAGCCATTTCAAATCTTCATGACCGCCGTTTCACATCAACGTGACCGTTGAGTTTATGATTTAGCTCTCTCTAGCATTCCGCCCGGATCGGTCACATAAAAATGAAATGACCGGTCACAATCGCTGAAATACGCAGTTCAGGCTTGTATTAGCAAAATTCTATTTTCCATGAAATAATAGATTTTTCCTATTCAATGGACACTAACATGGAAATACAACAAATACGTTACTTTCTGGCAGTCTGTGATAAGAGTTCATTTACCCGTGCAGCGCAATCGACCTATGTGGCACAACCTTCCCTGACACAAGCAATAAAGAAACTGGAAGAAGAGCTAGGCGGCGATTTGTTTATTCGAGATCGTAGCGGTTGCCAACTTACACCTCTGGGACGTTTCGTCGAGCCAACCATGCGGCAAATATTTCGCGAAACGCAAAGTATCAAAGCCGATGCCATTCGATTCAATCGTTTGAACACAGTACCGTTGCGTATCGGCGTAATGAATACCATTTCTGCGCAATATTTGAGTCCTTTTTTTACTGACTTTCAGCAAGAGCGGCCACATGTAGAGTTGGAATTGATAGTGGATTGCGAAAGCAATTTGTTGAAGTTACTCGATGACGATACTCTTGATTTGGTCATCAGCGCACCAAGCACGCTACCGATTGGACACTATCATTCGTTAAAGCTTTATGAAGAACGCTATGTGGTGGTCTTCAACGACAAACACCGTTTCAATCAATTTGAGCGAATCGATTTGGTAGCGATTCAGCAAGAACCCTACCTTGATCGTCTCAACTGCGAGTTACGCGAAGAGTTACGAAACGTCTGTCAAGATAAACAAATCAATCTTTATGCCGCATACAGGAGTAATAGTGAGGAATGGATATTGAGTATGGTACGGGCCGGAATCGGTATAGCATTGATGCCTGAATTCACCATACCCAAAAAAGCGGACAACCTTAATTTTCGTTATCTGTCCGATCCTGAAATACTTCGCACAGTACAAGTTTTTTTTCAACCATCATCGACAGCAAACCCTGAAGTTAATCAGCTACTGGAAAAAATACGCGTGAATTTTTGACCTTCGTATTCGATATTTGGCAATAAAACCGAACTCATAAATACCAGTAGTAGAGCTTATTTACCTTGGCGACACTGCCTACTTCTCTTTAAATGACGGTGATTGTACTCAGGGCGGGGCGAAATTCCCCACCAACGGTATCCAGGCCAATCCGGGGAATCCGGGGAATCCGCGAGCGCCGTAGTTTCCGAAATTGGAAATCCAGGTCAGCAGATCTGGTGAGATGCCGACGCCGACGGTGATAGTCTGAATAAAAGAGTACAGCGTAAGGTGGCCCATTCACATACCGTGTTTGGAAGATTTATTCTTGCTCGTTAATTTTTTTTCAGCCCTGATCCTGGTGTTTCCATAACTTTTTTCGGAGCATTACCATGAATCAGACTTTACGATGATGCGCACCAACATCTAGAAAACGCGTTGGCTGCGTTACAACGAAGCCAGGGCGTGTTAGTTACGCAACCCACTCGACGATACGAAAGTCGTCCCCGCTTTACGTAACTCGTTAATGATGCGTAATCGACCGTAAACAGGAAAATCCAGCACAAAAGACAACACTTCTAGTTCGGTGACGTCGTCAACCCGATTTTTCAGATTTGACTGGCAATGGCTTTTATCATTATCAAATAGATTGTCGACATCTCCCGATTCTACTGCCGTTTCACAGCGATAAAACGTATCTAGCGACAGCCCCCATGACTTTGTAGGCTTTTAGATACGTTACTCCATTACTCGGCCAGATTCAGCAAACCGACTATAGGTTTAATGATTCGTGCATCTTTTTTATTCATTATTCGGGTCACATCCTTGCGGATTATAAATGCGTACTGAAGAAGCGGGATATTTTTCTAATAGCTCGACAGAACGAATTGGTCTAAGTTGAAATTCGCCATTACAATTTGGGCAACGCCCTCCCAGTTTGGTATCTGCACATTCTCGACAAAAAGTGCATTCAAAGCTACAGATCATAGCTTCCGATGAATCAGCAGCAAGATCTCTATCGCAACATTCGCAATTGGGGCGGAGTTCTAGCATAACATACTCCTAAAATAGTAATTTCCACATAATTATACCCATTCTAAAAATCGATAACTTCCACTTCCGCCATTAAAAATAACGGCGCTCCGCCACTCGATATTTCAATAGCATGAGCCGCAGTTTCTTGGCCTCCAGGTGAGCCTAAACATACTATTAAATCAGCAGTTGAATTGAAATAAATCTCTGCTACACGATGATACCTTGCTGGCGCGTTATTAACATTAGAGGTTATTAGTGAAGTAACAACTTTCGTTTTTCCGACTAATTTTTCAATTGCCATTGGTATATGCTCTTCAGCATAACGACGCTCGAAATCTTCTAAATTACTAGGAACTGGATATATCACAATTAATTTTGACTGTTTCATAAATTTTCCAAAAGAGTTAAAAGTCAATTTATATTAGAATCCAATCTCGCCATTTGTAAAATAATTTTTTCCTATAAAAAAATAGGTTTTATCAATACAAGTCAAAAAGTTAGCGAATAATTATAAACTTAAGGCGCATCTAAAAAACAGCCGTTTTGAACGATATTAATTTAGAATTCCGTAAAATAATTTCAATATTCGACCATTTTTCCATCAAAACGGCCTGTTTTTTCCCAAAATAAGCCTCTTTCTGAGCCTATTTTTGAATTTCTGATGCAATAATACGCCGACGTTCATAGCCATCACCCCGGATGACATTGGCAATTAGCTGTCAGAAAGGTCAAACAGGCGGCGTTTTTGGCTACGCCCCGACAGCGAATTTTGGCGTAACCAAAGCGGATTTTAATGTCCTGCAATACATGCTCAAGCTTGGCTCTAACGCTCTCCAATTCGCTCAGGGTCTGACGCAGTCGCTGAACCTGCGCACAATCGTCGTTCGTTAGCGTATCGGAACCTCTGATTAATTACCGGCGAGCGATATAATTCAGCAACAGCCCTGATTTCGAGATAACGCGCATGGAACAGTATCAACAACTTAGTTTTGCGGATGTCGAATACGCCAACAAAGGTAAACTCACACGGCGGGAAAAGTTTCTGAACCAACTCGAAGAGCTGTTGCCGTGGTCAGTCATGGGAGCGGTGATTGAACCGCATTACGCATCCGGTAAAGGGTATGGCCGCAAGCCGTTTGCCTTGAATGCCATGCTTCATGTTCACGTAGCGCAGATTGTCTACAACTACTCCGATCCTGGCATGGAAGACGCGCTGTACGAGATTGAGTCCCTGCGACGTTTTTGTGGGATTCGCCTGGAAGCCGTGCCCGATGAGAGCACGATTTTGCAATTTCGGCATTTGCTGGAACAGCACGGCTTGACCGAGCAAATCTTCCAAGCCATCAATCAAACGCTGAGTGAACGCGGGCTGTTTTCAAGAGCCGGCACCATCGTCGACGCCAGCCTGATTGCCGCGCCGACCTCGACCAAAAACACAAGCCAGTCACGTGACCCCGAAATGCATTCCAGCAAAAAGGGTAATCAATGGTTTTTCGGCAGCAAATTTCACATCGGCGTCGATAGCGAAACCGGCTTGGTGCATACGCTCAAAGTCACCGCAGGGAACGTAAGCGACGTAGCCGAAGCGGCTGCCTTGCTGCACGGCGAAGAGCAATTCGTGCACGGTGACGCCGGTTATCAAGGCTTGGACAAGCGCCCCGAGATGCCCACCGAAAATCCACCGATCTGCGTGATTGCGATGCGCCCTGGCAAACTGACTAAGCTAACGAAAGACGACAGCGAAGAGGCTCAGTTACTGCGGGCGGCAGCCAGAGAGTTGGCAAGCCGCCGCGCCAAGGTCGAACACGTGTTTCGAGACATTAAGATCCGCTTTGGTTACGCCAAGAATCGCTATCGTGGTATAGCCAAAAACGCCGCCCGATTAACCTTTTTAACCGCGATTGCCAATGTGCTGCGCGGTGATGCGTATGAGCGTCGATGCCTCATTGCGCCTGGAATTTGAAAATAGGCTTGGAAATGGGCTTGTTTTCGAGAAAAACCGGCTCGTTTGATGAAAAAACGGTCGATTATTGAAATCTTTGACCAATCTTGGAAATTACTGCCGCTCAAAATGGCAGTTTTTCAGAGGTTCCTAAGGGCTTTTCCAGCACATGATTAAACCCAGTCTTGATGGCCTCATCCCCTACATCACGAAGGCTCTGGCCTGTTATCGCGATAATGGGAAGTGCAACAATCTCCAGAACCTCCCGGATATGCTTAATCGCTGTCATACCATCCATGACAGGCATCTGAAGATCCATGATTATGGCATCACAACTATTGGGGTTTCCCTCTAACCAATCGACCGCAGCCGCTCCGTTCTCAAACTGGTACGTAATGGCTCCTTCATACTCAAAAAGCCACGCAAGGCCGCGCCGCAGTGAGTCGTCATCATCCACCACCAGAATCTTCTTTCCACTGATCGGCATTACAATCCCTCAGTCAATTTGCCAAGCCAGGAACCGAAACTGTCCTCCAGGCTCAGAGCTTATGGATGAAAAATCTCGCCATGTCGCGTTGTACTTGCCATCCAGGGTGATAGGGTTTTCGCGTCCACGTGTAGTGCCCGCAGATGCGTGATCTAACCACCCTAGGGTCCCAGATATCTCGCGGCCCTCGTGGAGACGAAAGCGTTCATCTACAGTTCCTGGACGGGAGGAGAGTGCCCAATAAGATGGTTCGTTCGTAAGCAGGATTGCATAGCCCCTGTCACAGTTATCTATTACTGAAACAAACTCTTCAAGTCTGGCAACATCAGCTAGAAAATCATATCGGCCTATGTCTTGGGCTCCGTGATTCTGGATGTCAAACTCCTCGCCATTGTGGCGGTGCTTTATTTTCTTGGTTTTATACTTCAACTCTATAGCTATGGCACTTCCTTCAATCATTAACATAAGGTCAAGATACTTCGACCCTCTTGGATTGTGCCGGAAGGGCTTCTCAAGACGAATATTCACGTCAATAAGAGTGCGCTGAAGGTGCCATGCAAGTGCGTGCTGAAAGTCGGCCTCAGAATGGAACAGTGGTCGGTCCAGAGCAAGTGCGTGCAGATGATTTTCAATATCCGATAATTTGTCCATCAGAATCCGAATTAATAATGTGTGCTGAACGAGCTGGCCGAGATCTACTTGAACGCATTCATAAAAATCACGAACACTAAGGTCCTTTGAGAAAAATATGCCTATAAGAACATCACTCTGGAAAGTAGGTTCACAGCCCACAATGCTAAGCGAAACAACGCTTATCAGTGAGGAGCTACTAGAAGATATGATCGTAGCATCCCCAGCGCTGCTCTCTGATGAATGGATGCTAATTGGCCGTCAAGAGAATACCGGGCTTGGGGGGATAATTGATCTGCTTGCTATAGCACCTGATAGCACGCTTGTCTTAATTGAACTCAAACGCGACAAAACTCCGAGAACGGTAGTGGCGCAAGCTCTGGATTACGCGACATGGGTAGAAAAACTGCAACCCGAAGATATTGATGCGATTTATTCCCGGTTCCAGCCTGAACGGAACCTGTCAGAGGCTTTCCTGCAGCGGTTTGGGTTGCCGCTTGATGAGGATAATCTCAATAGTAGCCACCAGATTGTAATTGTGGCGGGTTCACTTGATAGCGGAAGCGAGCGGATTGTCGGCTATCTGAACCAAAGAGACATACCAATAAATGTATTGTGCTTTCAGGTCTTCGCTAGCGGAGCAGAGCAGTTCATCAGCCGTTCATGGCTATTGGATCCAGTTCAAGTTCAAGTTAATGCTGCTACTAAGCCCGAGGGTGGCAACGAGCCTTGGAACGGAGAGTTCTATTGTTCGTTCGGGGATCCTGATCAAAGATCATGGGAGGATGCTGTCCAATTTGGATTTATTTCAGCAGGCGGAGGGACTTGGTACAGCAAAACGCTTCAGCTTCTATCTGTTGGGGATAGAGTCTGGGTGAAAGTTCCTGGAACTGGATTTGTTGGTGTTGGAAAGGTTGTGGGTGCTATAGAGCCAGCAAACTCATTTCATGTGCAGACTGGTGATGGTCCAAAACCCATTCTTGATGTGGCGACACGTGCTAACTATCACCGAGCATTCTTAGATGATACTGAGCGGTGTGAGTATTTCGCTCCAATTCAATGGTTAGAGACGAAGCCACTCAATCAAGCGGTCCAAGAGCTTGGGATGTTTGGAAATCAAAACACAATATGCAAACCAACGACTCCCAAGTGGAGAACTACTGTGGAGCGTTTGAAAACCAAGTTCCCCAAATGGGACGGATCGCATCATTAAGAGGTATGAAAAGCTTAGATCAGGCCATCAAGATTTATGAGTGCTGCGTTGTGGCGGCCCGAAAGAAAAAAACTCTATCTTACCGGGATGTCTTGGATTTTCTTGGCTATGCCTCGGGTGTACAAGGGCATGCAATAAGGTACGGCCTAGAGCTTGTTTGGATCGCTTGTGCTCATGCAAATCTCCCATTGTTAACCGCGATTATCGTTTCAAAATCTACAGGAGAACCTAACTCAGACGGATTTTCTGTGGATGATTGGCGGAAGGATGCCCAGCTGGTTTTCGAGATGGAATCATGGCCAGAGTCGGGAGAGATTGACTGGGATTACGTTTGGCGAAATCGGGCGATGTTGTCAGATAAACACGGCACTAGAGGTTACTGGGGCGTCGTTTAACACCGCATCTACAATCAAATTCATGACCATGCCCATGTGTGACCTTCCACGCACTGCCAACGAAGCTTTGTGGACGTATTCTTGTATACGCTTGAAAGGCACGCACCCCCATGCTTCAGGGCAAGCTCTTTCATATCTTCGGTTGAGTTATAGAACCTATCTTTCATGGGGTGACTGTGACTGGATGTATCCGACTGATAATCTAATTGATTCGGATGGCTGGTTTTAGATCAATACTCTATCGACTAATGAATTGAAAGCGTGATGACACCATGAAACTAAATGTTATCGCTTTAATCATTGGAGTCTTTCTTTCTCAGGCATCGGCTGGTTTCTCTCTAGTCACATGGAACGTAGCGGAATTTGGTGATCACAGGCAAGACAGGTTACGCCGCCTTCTAACTGTAATTCATGACAAATCACCAGATGTGGTGCTTCTCCAAGAGGTAGAAGGTCAGACGCGTTTGGTTGCGAGTAAGGTCGGTTTTACTAAGTACAGAATTCTTGAACGAAGGGATTCATCAGGTCTTCCTGAAGGTGGCCTGATTGCATTCGTCAAGAAGGATTGGTCTACAGAAAATGCGAGATATGAACGTTTCCCATCTGAGATGGATCGCGGCGAGCTGACTTTTGTTCTAAAGAACTTATGCGGAGTGAACCAAACTTTCACTTCGGTTCATCTTGAAAGCCCCGATCTGATTTTCTGGCGGAGTAGGGCATATCGCACGCAGCAGGTTGAGAAACTAAAGGCTCAATCTCAAGAACAGTCCGATTGGCTCGTGGCTGGCGATATGAACCTCATCCACAATCCTGATGCGGACGAGCATTTCCCCAAGGACTGGGTAGATGTTTGGGCCACTCTCCATCCATCTGATCCTGGTCTAACTTGGGATCCTGATAACAACGAAATGGCTTATCGAAGCGGTGGGTTCATCTTGCCAGGCTATAGGCTCGATCGGGTTCTATTCAAGTCTGAGCAACTGATCCCCGTGAACGTAGAGCTGCTTGGCGTGGGTGAAAAACCACCATTGTCCGACCACTACGGCTTACTTGTAGAGTTCTCATGTCGGACGAAATCGAGCAGAAAGACTGAACTCACTGGTGATAGAGAATGAAGCTTTCCCAGTGGGCGGATGAACCATTTTGAGCTAACTCAACTTGCGTTTCGTGGAATGCTCGACTGATTGAGTCGGGTGCTTTTAAGTAATTGCTGTAAAACCGCAGCATGAACTCATATGAGTCATGATCCTCAATCTTCCAGAGCGTCCCAATTACAGACCCGATCCCACCACCTAGCAGATTTGTTATCAATGAATCTTCAGCGCTTTCTGAATCTTCAAGTCTTTGCGAGGCTGTTGCCGTATTGCAGGCAGAAAGTGAAATAAGACTTATATTCTTTCCTCGGATAAGGTTCGTCAGTCTTTCCGAGCTCAGGTGATGTCCGTCACCAAGCAATAAGCTTGAAGAATCTCTTGTTCCGGGGCTATCGATGAAATGCGTCGCGAAATGAAAAATGGTCGAGCCTTTTGCTATTTCTTTCTCGACCGCGTGTTCAGTAAAGGAATCGTCTAGGTACGTTCTGACTGATACCCCGTCATCTCTGTTCAGTGCCTCGAGATCATGAAGCTCCCTCCTTACCCATGGTAGCTCTCTTAGTCCACTTACTTCATTGGAGAGACCGAAACCAGCGATGGTCATTGATCTGCGGATCGTTTTTTCATCATGAATCCACTGCGGGGAAACGAATGCGAATGCGTAGTTATGGATTAATTCACGTTCACCATCAGTGAGAGCAGCAAAAGGGATCCCGGAGGCAAATCCCTTCGGATCTATCCAGAGTGCAGTGATGTGCTGTTGAATTAAGAAATCCCTTATTGGGGCAATCAAAATGAGATACAGGGATCTAAGGCTATCTGTGTTGAATTGTGATGCCTTGATGTGCTTTTTCAGTGTATCCACACCCAGATCAAGTGAGACCTCATTTATCTGTAGCTCGGTGATCAGCGTGATCTTTAAAGCCGTTTCAGATGATTCGTAGTGAACCCAACCTGTCTTTTCTTTCTCTCGACTGAAGCGTTTCTGCATTAGACCAACCATTCCTCGATCAAGACTTGGGGTCGATTTACGACTACGGAGCATTCGATCATTGAAAAGCTGATTCAACTCAGCCTTTCTCATGCCTATCCGTGATTCAAGTTGATTCATCAAGCGCAGATCCGATGCATTCACGCTTCCCTGTTCATCTTCAAGCTTCAACAGCCTAATTGGCCGATCTAGATTGGCTGGTCTCCCTTTGGCGGTGATCTCTCGTGAGCCAATCATTTAGTCGCTCGCAATGAGGTTTGATCACTGTCTGCATGTTTCGGAGGTGTCCTCGATCACTATCCGGTAAGACGTCAACAGAACTCCAATCCAGCAGAATAGAACGCTTCAGTAACGTCACCGCAATGGACGGTTGCTTATCCCTGATGGCAGATGCCAATTGTTGATATGCATGACTCGTGTATGGGTGATTGAGACCAGATCTTTGCTCAGCGTACTGAAGAGCCATGAATGCATGGCGTGTAGCCTCGGTCTGATGGCCGAGGGATAACTCTGCCAACACTAACGCGTCCAGAGCTTCTTCATCCGGTAATGTGTGATGAGATTCAGCATAACCAATGGTCAGCTCTGATGCCCTAAGGGCGTATGACAGTCCTTTATGGGAATTGCCTAAAATCAGCTCGGCATTGGCCAAATTGATTAGGGGATCAACCAAGGCAATATCATCTTCGCCAAAATCAATTTTCATTTTGGCCAGATAGCGCAAGGAAAGCTCTTTACTCCATGCGGCATCCCACTGAAGTGCTGCGGTTCCCACAAAATCCAGAACGTCTGGTGCATTGGGGTGGCTGTCACCCATTGTGTCGTTAAGAGTGGCGATGGCTTCATGAGCCTTCGTCTTTGCTAGCTCCAGGTGGCCACTTTGCTCAAGCCAATCTGCAAGTTCCGCTTCTAAATAGGCGACACGAGAGTGTTTCTCACCAAAAATCTGCCTTGAGATCTCAAGCGCCTGTTCTGTGAATTCAATCGCGTGTTTTATGTCTCCAATGCAAAAGTAAGTCGTCCCGAGACTGTGATAGCGGTTTGCTGTCTCGCTAGTTTGTGGGCCATCAAGCTTTATGGACAACTTTAGGGCTTCTATGGAATAGCTGAGAGCCTCCTGACAGTCCCCTTGCTGACGAAGGAACCAATCAATGTCGTTGATGATGGTTGCTGTTCTGATTGACTCCCAGCCCAGTGATTTTTCACTTAGGGCAAGGGCTATCTTTTCAATTTCGGCGCCGCGCTCTGACCCGAGAGGAAGATCTCGCCCAACTTCAGCATATTGCCGTAGTTGTTCGATAGTGGATTCGTCCAGAAGACCTAGCTTATGTATTCTCGTATTGAGAGCAGATCGAGCAAGGGAAACAGCCTCTTGTGGACGATCGTTGTATGAATAGATCAACGCCAAATCAGCCTGATGCTCTGCTGTTTCGAGGCTGTATTCGCCATACACTTTTTTGCTGAGCGCTAGGCAGCGCTCAGCCAATGGAAGTGCTGCCTGATATTGATCAAGGAAATACAGAGTCTCGACCCAGCGACCAAGTCGTTTGGTACTTTGAGATGAATCCGTCCCAAAGAGATGATCCGCGAGGACTAAAGCACGCTCCTGATATTTTGATGCCGTCGAATACTCCTGAGCCAGAGATAGGTTGTCACCAATTAGGCTCGTGGCGTGATACAAGACATGAGAGTCCGGCATTGCTTTAAGCAATGGAAGATCTAGGCTATTGATCAGGAGATGAGCGGTGCTCGAACTTACGACGCGTTTCGCCTGTTCATAAGCAGCGTCGTATCGAAAAAAATTCCGTGATAGCTGGATAAGGGCTATTGCCAGAACCAGACAGAAAATTACTGATGATTTCCGACGGAAAGAACTGCCTTTGGTTCCGCCGATCATTTGATACAGCCGCGATTTAGCGTTGTTCGGGGATGAGATAGACCACCCATTCTCCGTATTGAGGTGCGTCTGTTAATACGTTGATACCATCAAGTTTAGATATGCCGGCTGCTAGCCTGATGTGAATTTCAATGGCATTTGCCAACGTGGTAGATCGATGAGTCGAATGTGTCAGATTTGCTTCAATCAGTGCAGCCCTCCATTGTGATTCGGCCTCATTAAGATCTTTGACAATCTGAAACTGATATCCAGCAAAGGGTAGGTCTGTGAAAGCCCTAGTTGTCTTTGAAACATCGAGTCCACGATATGCTGTCAAGTCTTCCTGTTGCTCCATCCTATGGTTGGCGATGAAAACAGGTGCTTGCCAAATCAGGAAGCCTAATGCGCTCGCGAGGGCGAGGCCAAACCCCCAACGGGGTAGGGATGCATGAAGGAAGGATGGTTTTGATGGGAGATGTCCTAGCTTTGCATCCTTTTGTAAAAGCTTCTCAGCGGTCAGGCGACGCTCAATACGATCGAGTTCTTCCTTCGACGAAAGAACTGCATGTGCCATTTGGGTGTGACGCTTCCTTAATGCAGCACCAACCCTCTGTGCATCTGGTAGGTTGGTTTTTTCATCGCGCAATGCATTGAGCCATTGCAGGTCTTCATCTTGATCGTTGTTTTGACTCATGACGGGACTACGAGGGGTCAGATTCGAAACAGGGTTCTAAGAAAGGCCGCATCTTCCTTCTACATTCCAATAGAAATTGGCGCGTGGCTCCGTAACTACGTCCCAAAACTTCAGCAATGCTTTGTATCTCCATGCCTGTGCTCCAAAGCTCAAGAGCGTGAGAGCGATCAGGATATGATTTTGCGAAACTATTGATTCCAGTTGCTATGCAGTCATCCAATTCATGGTTGTATGTCTCGCAAGCCCCGGGATCATGGTTGTCTAGATCAAGTGATTCATCGGAAGCATATTTGAGTGACTTTCGCTGGTGATCATGCAATGAATTGCGAGCTACGCTCCACATCCATGAAGTAGCGGTTCCACGACCAGTGAAGGTTGATGCAGCGCGCCAGATTTTGACGATGACGTCCTGTAGTAGATCTTCGGAATCCTTAGGAAGGCAACCTTTGCTCACAAAGAAATGTTTCATTGGAGTCGCCCAACGCCAATAGAAAGTCTTGAGGGCTGTTCGTTGTCGCGCGATATCGTCTGAGCAAATCAGAATCAGAATCTGTTCGTCGGTAAGGCTATTCGCATCCTTGGAATCTGGCATGCCTCACATTGAATAATAGTATTCCGCCGCGATCAATCGATTTTGTCGGATGATGAATGATTTAGTTACTGTTGATGTGAAGTGACAGCCATTCCAGATAAGCTTTGCGGAGTGACTCTGATGGCTCGATATGGTTGTTCCGACGATCGTGGTTGTTTTTACCCCGAATCAGCCAGCCGTTGGCCTCGAATCGATCGAGCTGCTTTCTGATGGCCCGCTCTGAAAACCCAGTAGCGTGGATGATCTCCTTCATTGTGTACCCGTTCGACTCTCGTTTGCCCTTCCCAAGCAGCTTGAACAAAACGATGCCAATCTTTGGGGTCCAATGTGGGAAATTTAGCCTTTCCCAGTCATGAATCATTTCGAGCCTTTTCACGGCATTATTGATGTCCATCCTTGATGGCTTCATGAGCTGGGGAATGATCTCTGGAGCATCTGATGCATCCATAGTTCCACTGAGCTGAATTGTCCCAAGCTCTCCCGGATATTTGATACTCAGTTGTACAACCACTTTCGTGGTTTTGTCATCGTCCTTGCTTGAAGTCATTCCACTCATCTCCTTAGATGACGGGATGCCTCAAATCCATGTGTGGATATTGGGGTTGTAGCTTGCCGTTTATTCGAATCGTACATTGCCGAGCCTTCTGGGGAAAAAAGAGCACCCACACGGATGTGGGTGCTTATCCCCATGGACGCAGAGCGGGGTCTTTTGTCAGGATGTCAGTAGAAGAAAAAATTCTTTTGGGTCTTACTTAGAATCAACACTCCTGAACACCTGAGGAATCCGTTTTTCGATTCACAATCCATGTGACTACTCTAAGGTTGGCATCATAGGTTGCAGCACCAGTGCAAGTTGCTGTCTCCATTGCTGTAAGTTCAATAGGCCAAAGAATCAACTCGGCTAACGTCAGGGTAAACACATCAGCTGCCAGATAGGGTAGAGCGCGAACTTTGGATGCTTGGTGAAAGCCCGATTGGAACTGGAAAACATCAAGCTTGTTACCCTTCGAATCGTTATCCACCATCAATGGAGCACCAAATCGAGATAGAAGCTCCGCTCGAGATGACCCTGGACCTATACCTTTCAGGTCTGCTGGCCCAGGTTGTGACAGTGCTGTTACGTCCCGGTCTGATCGAGGGCTGATGTCTCGCCCTATTTGAGGTGGGATTTTAGGGACGATCCCGCACCGATCCCTCTGGTTTGAACCCCAGATCAGCGCGGGATGATTGTCTTTATTTCAGAGGCTCCCAAGGGCGTTCCGGATTCACTCCCATCATGAATGACTTTCGGTTTGCTCGCATGATCTGGTCGATGAACATGTTATCGAAGTGGTCCGCAACCCGATGGAACAGTTCGCTGATGGCCCGAGCGGATTCATCCGTCAGTCCCTCGGGGAAGAGTCTTTCAAAATCGATATTCATCGTAATTCCTCGATCGCTTGTTGGATGAGATCATCCGGGATGTGATTGAGCCCTTTGGGTACGGCGAGCCGCATGGCTTGCCGTACGATCCGCCCGACCTGCCGGGGGATCCCCTGCGAAGCCTGACGCAGTTGCTCGATGCCGGTGTCAGTCATGAGGGTGTGCTCGCACCCGGCGACCTTGAGCCCATGCTGTAGAAATGCCTGGAACCGATCCCGTTCATGCAACGGCTTGATCTGGGCGCGCATCTGGATGCGACTGGCCAGAGGCGCGTTGATCGCCCGATCAATGGTCTGAGCGAGGGGCGGCAACCCCACCATCCAGACTGTCATCAGATCCTTTGAGTCGAAGGCGAAGTTCAGGAAGGACGGAAAGTCGCGGAAGAACGAAGGCGGCAGGTTCTGCGCTTCATCCAGGATCCAGACCGGCAGACAGTTCTGTGTCTCGGCCTTTTCCTGGATGGCCTCCTTGAGATCCCGCCACATGTTGGCACGGCGATAGTGAGGCTCAAGGCCAAAGTGCATCCCGAGACTTCGATAGAGATCCGTTCTGCCAAAGTCCGTTTCGGCGGTATAAATGACCTGATATCGATGAGGGTTGAGGGACTGCGAGAGTTTCCGGATGGCCGAGGTCTTGCCTACCCCAGGCTCCCCATAGAGAAGCCCAAGCCCCGGGCTTTGCAACAGTTCATGGCACCGTCCTCCCAGAGGTCGGTAGCCGCCTTGTCGAAGGGGTGGGCCGAGAGGCCGAAGTGCTGACGATACATGGATCAGCCCTCCTGATCGTTCGCCCGCCGCCGGCGTCGACGATCGACGTTGGCGATCCGGTCGATGGGGGTGGCCACACCGACGGAGGTCCCTTCGACATCTTCAACACCGATCACTTTCCCGGCATGAGGGTCCACCACCAGTAAAACCCTCTGATGGGCGAGTGCGTAAGGGACCTCGAAGCACTGCCCCAGATAGGAGACGGTGCCGTCCTTTCGCACCTTGCGTGCAACACGGTGGTAAAAGATTTCATCGATGCGGGGAGCCAGAAGCCCAAGTTGCCGGATTTTCGGGAGATCCTGCTGATACCGTTCCAGCGGCGTCTGATCGTTCAGGCCGCCATGCGGCCGGACGTGATACACCTGAGCCAGCCAGATCCAGAGCCGGGCATTAAGATCCTCGATGGCAAGAACCTCCCGGGGGTCCAGTTCGCTGAGGAACTGCGCCCTCAGCGTTCGATGCCACCGCTCAAGTTTGCCTTTGCCTTCGGGGGCATAGGGCCTGCAATAGACCAGATGGATCCCCAGACGCGCACAGATCCCCTGCAACGTTTTGGATCGGTAGGCCGCGCCCTGATCCACGACCAGCTTGCGAGGTAGGCCCCGTTTCAAGACCGCCTGCTTGAGAACCCCCTCGACGTCGAGCGCAGTTTCACCGGCGCAGAACGCAGAATGCGTGATCAGCCTTGAGGCATCATCCATCAAACTGACCAGATAACCCTTGTGGGTCTGGTTTTTGATCCGGACCCGAGGGCCATGCATGACATCGCCGTACCAGATGCCGTTGGCCTCGGCGGCCACGAAGCTCCGGTGTTCTTCGGGAAGAGAGGTCGCCCCCTGCATTCTGGAGAGGCCCTGCTGCTTGAGAAAACGATGGAGTGCCGACTGCGAGATCACACCACGAGGCACCTTACCGGTGGATTCCAGTAGGTGACGGATCTGGCTCAAGGATCGTCTGGGATTATCGCGTTTGGTCTTGAGGATCAGGTCCTGAACCTCCTCAGACAACTTGGAAATTCCCTGATCGGCACGTGACTTGGGAGCCAGACCCTCGATCCCCTCACGTCGCCAACGGTAATACCAGGCCTCCAGCGTTTTGACACCGACCCGACAGCGGTCGGTGCCCGGTATCGCATAGTCCTTCTGCGATAAATCGATCAGAACACGTTGCAGTTCCCCGACCTCCAGTCGGTCGCGACTGATCAGAGGGCCCAGCACCGACAGGCGGAACAAGGCCACAGGATGGATTTCTTTCATCGAACACACCTCAATAAAAATAGGGGTGTTCATCCAATCGAAAGTCATCCCACCTGAGCAGTGGGCAAAGTCTGTGGGATGGATCTGTGAGAGGAAAAACCGCCTTCCCATCCCCGTCCGGGTCAGAAGATCACGGGACGATCACTCCCTCTTGATCGAGGAAAGTCATCATCGATGACAGGGGCTGATGTGAGAGGCCACGCAACCAGAAGCCCGAAAGGTCGGGCATCCGACCCCAATCCGGAAACCGATCCTTGAGGTACAAGGCGAAAAGATTTGCATCAAGTGCCGAAGAGTTGCTTTATGCATACGAACGTTTATCTTCGCTTTTGGATCGCTATCCAATGCGTGGTCTTAAAGGGCCAGTAGGCACTTCCCAAGATTCAATTGATCTGCTTGGTTCATATGAGAAGCACACACATTTAGAGAATGAAATCGCAAACCATTTAGGGTTTAAGCGAGTATTAGATTCAACCGGACAGGTTTACCCGCGTTCGCTTGATTATGAAGTGGTAACCACTTTGGTACAACTTGCAGCCGCTCCATCATCGCTTGCAACTTC
>RFVA01000241.1 GCA_009922685.1 Gammaproteobacteria bacterium
TGCATATATTGTAGATGATGACGCTTACTTTGATCTCACGACACGTAACGAGATCTCGCGCAGTTCTTTTAACGCTATCTTCCGGCATATCAGTTGCGTGTCAGTGCATAACGCCAAGCGCCGCATCGAGGCATCAGTATGCTTTGACGAGAACCGCCAGGAGCACAAGGCAAAACTATTGAAAGGGCTGACCTATGCGGCAGGCGAAAAAATATTGGTGCATAAAGATAATGAGATCTATGGAAATCGATGGCGCGACGCTCGACCGATTTTCACCCGAACAAGCAGAGATATATCACGCTTTGCTGCCCATTGTGAGCACTTGGTACCTGACGAAGTTGAGCGAAACCATTGCTTCGATGTTATGGCCTACAAGCTCCAACACGCCGACGTAAAAATAAACCACGCGATCCTGCACGGCGGCGATGAAGGCTCCGGCAAAGACACGATGTGGGCACCCTTCATTTGGTCAGTGTGCGGCCCGAACAATCACAATAAAGGTATCATAGACAACGAGAGCCTGTCGTCGCAGTGGGGCTACCAGCTTGAGAGCGAGATCTTGATCCTCAACGAGCTGCGCGAGCCGGAGGCCAAGGAGCGCCGCGCGTTAGCCAACAAGCTTAAACCTATTATTGCCGCGCCGCCTGACATGCTGCCGATCAACCGCAAGGGTCTGCATCCTTACAATATGCTCAACCGCGTCCTTGTGCTCGCCTTTACTAACGATCCGATTCCGATCTCTATTCCGTCGCAAGATCGCCGTTGGTTCTGCATATGGTCTACTGCGCCTCGCATGGCTCCAGATGAGGCCCGCGAGATGTGGGAATGGTATCATGCCGGTGGCTTTGAAGCCGTAGCCTCCTGGCTTTACGCGCGCGATGTTAGCCGCTTCAATCCTGCCGCCGCGCCGCCTATCACTGACTTCAAGCTCTCGCTCGTTGAGCACGGCATGTCTATGGCTGAGAGCTTTATCGTTGAGATGATCAGAGGTCGCAAGGGTGACTTCGCCTTGGGTGTTATCGCTGGGCCTTTCCATGAGATGTGCGGACGCTTGAGCGTCCAGGCTGGCAATGGTGTCAAGGTGCCACAGGCAGCGCTCCTCCACGCCCTCAAGGAGGCCGGCTGGGTAGACTGCGGTCGCCTGCACTCAGGTAAATATCAAACTAAGCGCCACGTCTTTTGCGCGCCGAACATGGTAGATCACAGCAAAACAGACTTGCGTAATATGTGCGAACCAACCCCAACCCCGAACCTACAGGTGGTCAAATGAAACCCGGTGCCATGCATGCCCTAAAAGATCCCTCACGCCTGACCAAGGCCGAAGAGAAAATTTATGAGCTGATGCAACAAGGTTTGACGAGTAAAGAGATAGCTGAGAGAATAGGGTCTGGAGGTGCGGGGGCTATGAACTGCCGCATCAAGGTTATACGA
>RFVA01000242.1 GCA_009922685.1 Gammaproteobacteria bacterium
GTTGGCGTTGGCGTTGGCGTTGGCGTTGGCGTTGGGGTTGGGGTCGAGACGCCTGCCCAGAAGCGGTTCAGCAAATCCATCTTGTCCTGCCAGACGGTCGTCCAGTCATCCTGCAAGATCCCACCGGTATCTCCGCTATTAGGGTTCCAGCTCCAATAGAAGACGTGAGGAATCTTCCGAGAGGAAAGGTAATTAAACAGCGCGTCCTGGAAGACTTTGTCGCTCGCTTGGCCCCCATGGCCGTACTTACCCCCCGTTTCACCAATCGCTATGGCATAGCCTTTACCATGGAATTGTCCGAAGTCTTGATCCCATATCGTGGGCATATTGGCTGGGAAGTTCGCGTCACTGAAATAGGGTTGGGCGTAGACGTCTGGACCATACACGTGAGGTGACAGGACTAAACGGTTTGCTGGAATGGCCAGGGGCTTACAGTTTAGGGGTTCGAGGTTTCCTCCCCACCAATGATTGTGAGAGCTGCTGCACGTGGGATTTTCAGTAATACCTTCAACAAAGATCAACGCCCCTGGTGCGACTGAAAGGATGGCGCTGGCAGCCCTTTCTGCGGCGCTATTCCAGTCTGTTGATGCGTTTCCTGTTCCCCAGGTGACAGAACCATGAGGCTCGTTCTTGAGGTCAATACCGAGGAAATGATCAAGTGTCTTATAGCGGCCCGCCATAAAGGTTAGATCGGAGATCCATCGTTGCTCTGAATAACTCCCTGAATACCAAAGCTCTGAAATGCTTCCATTACAATCAAGCCGATGGTGATCCAAGAGAACGTAAAACCCTTGGCGGTCAAACTCATTGACGATAAGGTCCAATACCTGAAGTGAGTTGAGCCCCACGAGATCGGCATTTACCGACGAGTTAATGCTCGTGGTGGGGACCCCTGCCAGACGAGTCCAAAGGCCATGAGCCACATGGTCTCCTGTTTCAAAACCAAACCAGTTGAGTCCTTTTAGCTGGAGCGTATTTCCCTTTGAGTCCTTGATTTCACCGCCCGTGACTTCATAGGCCACACTGGGCGGGGATGTTAAATGAAGGGCGATGATCATCATTGCGCCTGATATCAGTTTGTTGATAGTCATTGATAGCTCCTAGGGGCGAGTTTTTAACAAAGTCATAGGGGTGCCAAGCGATCGATCTCGTAAAGATGATGTGGCTCTAGGCTTTTGGATGACGACATGGGTGACGACGTCACCGAACGCGTTTATCAATGCAAGCGAACTCATTGCCCAGCGCTCCTTTTGTCGAAAGAGAGGATGGATCCGGGGGAAGCCATGAAGGATCGACTTTGAAAGATCCTCATAATTGACAACTTCAAGGACGATGGGTGGAGTTCGCTTATGCATGGTTCCCATCATCCTGAATCTCTATGAATG
>RFVA01000243.1 GCA_009922685.1 Gammaproteobacteria bacterium
TCCTCCATGCTCCCTCTAAGCCTTACGTGGCAGGGCATTGACGAATTGACAATCCGCACTTCAAACTCAACCATCAGTCAATCAGACCCTCGAAGGGCTTTTAAGGGCGCAAGTGGGCCCTTGCCTCCTCGAAAGGGAGGTTTAGCTCGGGACGTCTACGGTCCCTCAAGGGGGCTTTCATCGCCCTCCTCTTCTTTTTCGGACGATCGAATCGTTCCCCTCTTTCTTTCCTATCCTTTCCCCTACTCTCTTTGGAAGTTGAAGGAGGGTCCCTCTGTTGGATCCTCCTTCAGGATCATGTTGGATTAGATCGCGCTTTTGTCCTCCACGAACCAAGGATAAAGGTCATCTTCCAGCATCCCATCTGGACCAAATTCTCTCATTCGATCAAGGGTGATGGGACTGAGTTCCCTGAGATTAAAATCTGGCATTTGGCCCCTAGAGGCGAAAAACCTCAATTGGAGTAATGCGGGATAGGCCCGCCAGTCTTTCATTCCGGCCTTGGTCATGCCGGTAAAGGCCTGAGCGGTAAAGAGGTGCTCTTTTCGGACGACGGCCTTCCGAAAGGCAATGCATTCGGGGGTTTTGCCATTGAGCCAGGTGCCCAAGGTGGTGGGTTTGATTCCTGCGATGCACGCTGCGGGATAGCGCATCATGCCGCAGCCTAGGGCGGCGAGAATTTTTTCACTGATCTCCGGGGTCGGAAACGGCGGGTCCTGAGTCTCTTTAATCTCTTCAGGGGGGGTCTCTAAGGTATTCATGATGGATACTCCTTATTAGGGGTCATGACTAAAACGGATCATTCAAAAAGGAGCGGTTAGGCTCCGACGTTTAAGATGGCGTCACGACAGGAGAAGGGGAACCCTTGAAGGGGTCTCTTAAGGGTTTTTTTATGAGTGATTGATTTTTTGCATGAGCGGCTTAGAGGGCGGCTTTTGAGGCTTTGGTGCTCTAGGATCAACCGCTCGAGGGCATGATCTTCGGGGATGGGGGTTTCTTTGAAGGCCCCTGCCATGCCCTCGATGGCGCGCCTCTTTCGGTTGAGCACGCGCTTTGAGCGCGCCTTTGCATCGATGAACGTTTTGCGGTGTTCACCGATCGGGAGAGTGTCTAACCATCAGGTTTGGCTCTAAAAGGTCTAGCATCATCTCAACAGCCTCATGCTCTCCTCTAAGGAGCGGGGGCCTTATCTGGATGTTAGAGACCTTTATTGGCCCGATGAGGCCCCAAAGCCTCAGGGCTATGAGGGTGATGGGGGGTTCGATGGATGATTCGATGGCGTGGCTTGGAGCATAGCCCCCATGGCTTCCTGGGGTCCTGGATAGCGGACATGGCAGCCCATCTCCGTCTAGGGGGCGGCCGTGAGGGAGGATGAAAGGC
>RFVA01000244.1 GCA_009922685.1 Gammaproteobacteria bacterium
GCAAGAATCACGCGTTATTCTCTGGGGAAACTCAAGCTTTCGCCCGGCATGCATGTTTTTGCTCAGATTAAAGCCGTGAGTCTTTTGACTTAAATCAGAGCGCTTCTGATGTACACTAACCGCACAAAATTGCCAATTCACACTCCGATCGCAGTAGGTAATCGGATTGGTCACGATGGTCCCGGAGCTTGAAGGTATTCGAGATGAGTTATGCGCAACTTATAGAAAAGCTTCGATCTTTGCCCTCAGACAAGCAGGTGGAAGTGTTCGATTTCGTGGAGTTCCTCAGCGCACGATTTGGGGATAACTCTAAGCTGAAGCAGCACCATGATTGGACTGATGCAGAGTTCTCATTTTTTTCAGTAGGGCAGGCTCTGCGTGGGATGGAAGATGAACCAGAGATCTACTCGCAAGAGGATCTAAAGGAAAGGTGGCGATGAAGCAGTCGGGAAAGGTAGTCCTCCTTCCGTTCCCATACACCGATTTATCAGCCACAAAACTTCGTCCAGCATTAATTCTGAGAAAAGCCTCTCGGGAATTTGATGATTGGCTTGTGTGCATGGTTTCGTCTCAACTGCATCAGATGGACGAAGGCATGGATGAAATCGTGAATGCAAGTGACGCCGACTTCAAGTCCTCTGGTCTCAAAGCTCCCAGTGTCCTTCGTCTCTCCAGACTTGCCGTTGTTGACGGTGCGCTACTTGTTGGAAGTATTGGCTCCATAAGTGATGGGCGCCTAACTCGAGTAAGAGAACGTTTGGCCTCCTGGATCAGGTTGGATGGTTAGTCCCCACGTCACCCTTTATCTATTGTCGTCTAATTGGCCGTTGAAGCCATGTGTTACCTAATTCCTGAAATCAGAGAATTGCTTGACGCCCTTTGTGCTTGATGATGTTGAGGAGTTTGAGAGCAGGGCCGGTTGGGTGCGTCTCCCCTTGTTCCCATTTGTGGATGGTTGAGGCGGTGGTACGTCGATGAAGAGCAAACACCGGCTGACTGAAATTCAGTTCTTCTCGCAGGGGTTTGACGTCTCTTGCCGAAAAGTCACGAACGGGGGGAGGGAAGCACCCCGCCATCACAAGCTCATTTTCTAACCAGTTTTCTACACTCGGGCGACTTTTTAGCCCTTCCCAAATACCCCGGCTTGTTGATTAAAAATCCATTCGGATCGGTCTTCAGCAACCCCCGGGCCTCCATTGTTCCCCGCGAACATTGACCTGTCGCGCGAGGGTTAGTCTGGGGACGTCGGTGACCCTGACGGCCTTACCCTTGGCGGGTCGACAATTTGTGGGTTGGAGTGGCGATTGTTCGGGCTTAGGGCTGTGTACTTTCTTATGCAACGGTCCTTCCACTGTGAATGCGAATTTTCAGTAATAAGC
>RFVA01000245.1 GCA_009922685.1 Gammaproteobacteria bacterium
CAAGCTCTTCCGTCAATTTTGGCTTTAATTTCCTCAGTGATTCGCCGGCCAAATTGAGATGGTGAGCATGGTGTACAAGTCGATCCAAGATCGCATCAGCAATCGTTGAATCCCCCAAGGAGTCATGCCAATGACTGACCGGTAATTGGCTCGTAATGATCGTGGAGCGAACTTGATAGCGTTCATCCAATATCTCCAGAAGATCTCTTCTTCTCTCATCATCAAGAAGGGCTAGTCCCCAGTCATCCAGAATCAATACATCGACTTTAGCCAGGTTTGCCATGACCTTGGCATACCGGCCATCGGCCCTGGCCAGGTTCAGTTCATCAAAAAGCCGGGGTAATCGGTGATAGAGCGCGACCCGACCTTGTCGGCAGGCGGCATTTGCGAGTGCGCAGGCCAAGTACGTTTTACCCACACCTGTGGAACCTGTGATTAATACGCTCTGATGGCTTTTAACCCAGTCACCCAGAAGTAGACGCCTAAAGATGGTTTTATCAAGGCCTCTGGGGTGTCGGTAATCGATATCTTCTGCGACGGCGGGCTGCTTCAGTCTGGCACGCCTCAGACGGTTTGAGGTGAGTCGGTTCTCACGTTCTGTCATTTCTCGATCAACCATCATGGCCAGACGTTCCTCGAAGGGCATCTGCTGAGCGTCAGACATCTGATTCTGTTCGGCGAGTGTTTTCGCCATCCCAAACAGTCGGAGCTGAATGAGTTGTTCATGGGTGGGGTGATTGAGCATAGAACCTCCTTTAGTGGTAGTAGTCAGGGCCACGCACGTTGACGTGATTACTGGTGGGGTTATTTTTGGGTTTGTTGGCGTCAAGGCGATCAAGGCCATTCTTCAAGATGGAATGGATACTCCTATAGGTCACGGACTGGATTTACCTGATCAATGGCCGCTTCGGTTTTGGGTCCTATTTTTGCTGCCCAAGCCAAAAAACGGGATCCATTCCATCCCTCTACGCTTTGATGAGAAGGGGGCATATGTTCGGCGATAGAGGTGTGGTGTCCTTCCACCCATGATCTTAGGTGACAGGCAATGCGTTCACTTTTACTGAAGGCCTCAACGGTATTTGCGGTGAATCGGACGTCGACCTTCTGGCGTGCATATCGATAAGGTACGGAGTAATAGTGACGCTCTACTTCAATGTGGTAGTCGATACCCACGGTGGCCTTTTTCCATTCGGCGAACTCATAACGAACGGTAGGCAATGGCTTAAGAGCCGGATAGTCCATCGCCTCAAATACACTTTGGCGTGATCCGGGCATTTTTTTGAACTGACGTTGGTTTAGCTGCGTCAATAAGGGGCTGATGGCCTGATTAACCTCGGCCAAGCTGAAGAACTGCAGATG
>RFVA01000246.1 GCA_009922685.1 Gammaproteobacteria bacterium
ACCTCGTAAATGCCAGGTCGCGCACAATCACCCGACACACTGAGAATTTTAGTCCCTCTCGATTCGGGGGTCCCTACCCTTGAAAACCAATCTGCCCCGAAGGCCATGATTCTTGCGGCAGCCGCAAACGTTTCGACATTATTGACGACTGTGGGCTGTCCGAGGTAACCGTGGGTCACCGGATATGGAGGACGATTTCTCGGATGTCCCGGCTTCCCCTCAAGGGATTCAATCAGTGCCGACTCCTCACCGCAGATATAGGCCCCTGCGCCAAGATGAATCGTTATGTCGAAGTCAAAACCTTCAACGCCGAGGATATTTCTTCCAAGAAGCCCTCTCAAGCGGCGGAGCTTTAGGCCCTTCATTAACGAATCGAGAAGAAAACGGTACTCTCCTCGAAGATAGATAAAACCATGCTGAGCCCCAATGGCTCTCGCACAAACGGTCATGCCTTCAAAAACATCCTGCGCGTTCCGGCTGAGAAGGACCCGATCCTTGAAGGTTCCAGGCTCCCCCTCATCAGCATTACAGACCACATATCGAGTCGCTCGATCTCAGAAAAAATATCGGCCGCATGAAGCCTCAACGCTCTATCAAGGGATGCGCCCATCGGCAAATCCCCCTCGAGCAGTAAACCCGCGAGTTGAACGTGATCCTCGACCTTAAACCAATTTTTCGGCCAAGCATCCAGATCGATCCCCTGATCAATGAAATCAGCCATCTGGACGATGCGGTCGCCATCGAGACGGGTCAACACTCGACCATTCACTAAAGCTGCAGGGCCTTGGTCTGAAAGGCCTGTGCAGGAAGTCAGATGAATACTGACCGCATCATCAGCGCGCGTCTCTCCAAGCTTGACGCCGAGACGCTGACAAAGGCGCGCCGCGAGATCACGACTGCCAAGAAAATGATCTGTCACCGAGTCACTGAATCGGACATCAAATCGGCCTAGGGAGCTGACACTCAGAAAACTATAGAATTCGACAACCGCTAGTACCTGCGTTCTTGGAAGACGGAGCATCCCGGCCAGCGCGGTTATGACCGAAGGCGGCACATGGCGAAAGCGCATTTGAAGGTCAATCAGGATCTGAAGCAGCGCGCTCGCCTGACCGCCATGATGATCGACGATCTCACCCAGCGTCTGCACCTTATCAAAAGACAGCGAGGACAGACCGTCCGATTTCAAGCCCATCACGTTGATCCCCCTGTTCAATGAAGGTATCCGCTGGCGACACCCTATCACGTAGCCCCACTATAACGAGAGGAGGGTTAAAAAAACACCTCTAGGAGCAGGGGAATGCGATGATGGACATCACGCTCA
>RFVA01000247.1 GCA_009922685.1 Gammaproteobacteria bacterium
TCCTTCGGAATGCGAGTCACGTCGTACTGGTTCCAGGTTACGGGATGGCGGTTGCCCAGGCGCAGCATACGGTGCAGGAAATCACTAAGCTTCTGCGAGAAAAAGGCGTGGATGTGCGTTTTGCGATCCACCCGGTCGCTGGCCGGATGCCTGGACACATGAACGTCTTGCTCGCTGAAGCCCGTGTTCCTTACGATATTGTTCTCGAAATGGACGAAATCAACGAAGATTTCCCAGAGACCGATGTCGTGATGGTCATTGGTGCCAACGATATCGTTAACCCTGGTGCCCAGGAGGATCCCAACAGCCCGATTGCGGGCATGCCGGTTCTTGAGGTCTGGAAGGCCAAACACTCCATCGTGATGAAACGCTCCATGGCCTCCGGGTATGCAGGCGTTGACAATCCCCTCTTCTATAAGGAAAACAACCGAATGCTCTTCGGGGACGCCAAGAAGATGCTCGATGAAGTGCTAAAACATCTTCAATCCTGAGCCGCCTTTTATAAGGTCCTGCCGCTCGGCAGGACCTCCCTTCTCTTTTTGAGGTCCTTCATGCATCACCTCTCCATCATCGTCTTGTTGGCCGGCTTCCTTCAAGGTTGCGGGGCGACATACACCAAGTTTGATCCCCCGACTAGCGATAAGGTCACCGCGGTGGATGCGGAATGTCCAAATGGCATTAATTACAAAACCGGTCGCTGCCGCTAAGGACTCTTCAAGACCCATCGAGGGGTCGCTTTGACGTAGAATGGGACATCGTTCTTCTCTCCCTTCACGTTTTAGGAGTCAACCATGGCCTCTCGCGGCGTCAACAAAGTTATTCTTGTCGGCAATCTCGGCGCTGATCCTGAAGTCAGAACCTCACCCAATGGAAGCGTCATCGCGAACTTAAGGGTTGCGACGGGTGAAGCCTGGAAGGACCAACAGGGACAACTTCAAGAACGAACCGAATGGCACCGCGTCGTCGTCTTCGGGCGGACGGCAGAGATCGCTAGGGACTATCTTAGAAAGGGCAGCAAGCTCTATCTCGAAGGCCGCCTTCAGACCAGAAAATGGCAAGATAAAAACGGCCAAGACCAGTACACAACGGAAATTGTGGCTCAGGAATTTCAGATGCTGGACCGGGCAGGCGGTGGCGACGGCGGCGCGCCCCGGCAAAATGCCCCCACTGAAGGAAGAAGCCAAAGCTTTGATTCAACGCCCAGGAATAATCAAGAATCAAACTACACCCCCACCTCCTCACCCGATCTTGATTTCGACGACGACATTCCTTTCTAAAGAAAGAGACTATTCGGCGATCCTTGCCTCCTGAAGGGAGGCG
>RFVA01000248.1 GCA_009922685.1 Gammaproteobacteria bacterium
AAAACGGCGATACCCCAAAGAGTGATAAACCCAACCGAGGCCGGCACCGAGAGATATTCACCGCTGAGGAAGAGCGAAAGAATGCCGCCAATGGAAGCAAAGGGCAACATCAAAATAATGAGGGCCGCCGTCCGAAGGGACTGAAACAGCATAAAAAGTAGGAAGTAGACCGCGAGGAGGGTCAAGGGAATGATCACGGAGAGCCGTTTCGTTGCCCGCTCCAAATTTTCATACTGCCCCCCCCATTTTAGGTACATTCCCTCGGGGAGATCGACCGCCTTCGCCACCGCCGACTGAAGCTCCGTCACGAAACCGCCGAGATCGCGTCCATTGACGTTAGCTCCTATCACCAACCGCCGCTTACCCATTTCACGGCTAATCTGAGCAGGGCCATCGAGGAGACGAATCTCCGCAAGATCCTGAAGGCGCACCAGGGCTCCATTCGGTGATTTGAGGAGAATCTGGCCAATCGTCTCAGGGCTACTACGAAACGACTCAGGGAATCGAACGACTGCCGAAAACCGTCGCTCCCCTTCATAAATGGTCGTACTGACCTTGCCCCCTATGGCGGTCTCAATCACCTCATTGATATCCGCCACATTGATCCCGTGACGCGCGATGGCCCTGCGATCAATATCGATGGTTAGGTATGCTTGCCCGGTCAAACGCTCGACCCGAACATCCGAGGCCCCCTTGAGGGTATTGAGCACCTTGATAATCTGATCCGCCGTCTCCTTAAGGCGCTGAAGATCATCGCCAAAGACCTTGACCGCGATATCGGAACGAACGCCGGTCACCATTTCGTCGACCCGATCTGAAATCGGTTGGGCCATCACCACCTGAATACCCGGTATCACGCTCAGGGCCTCTCGAATGGTCGCCATGACCCTCTTCTGGTCCCAGCCGGCCGGCATTTGATCTCTGGGTTTCAGCGTCGCGATCGGGGTTGATTCATGTTCTGGTTGAGGATCCGTTGGGCTTTCGCTCCTGCCGAGCTGGGAGACCACCCGCTCAACGCCAGGGACCCCCAACACCAATCGCATGGCCTCCGATTCAAGATCAATCGACTCCTGAAGCGACATACTGGGCACCCGATTAATCCCAGGAACAATACTGCCCTCCATCATTTCTGGGACGAAAGCGCTCCCGAGAAAAGGCAAGAGAGCCAAGGCCCCCAAAAGAGCCCCAAAGGCCAGTCCGAGCACTTTGAAGGGGGCCCGATAGGCCCTCTCCAAAAGGGTCCGATAGGGCGCTTTCATCACCCGAATAACCCAAGTATCTTGTTCATGCCC
>RFVA01000249.1 GCA_009922685.1 Gammaproteobacteria bacterium
CATTACTTTATACTTGCCATTGTCGCTTGTAATTTCAACACCAAAATTTTTATCTGTATTAAAAGTAAGAGGTTGGTCAGAAATGTTTTTAAGTGAGTCAATCAATATCCTTGCTGGTATGCAAATTTTACCATCAGTTTTACTTTCAACATCCATTTCAACACGCATTACGGTCTCAAGGTCAGTTGCCACTACACTTAGTGTTTTGCCATCAATTTCAAACAAAAAATCTTCGAGAATCGGCAATACTGTATTGGCATTAATAACACCCGTGCATACCGTTCCGCAACCGCTATTGGTAATACTGAGTACCGATAAGGGATTGCTTAATACATATAAGGCCATACTGGCCGATGTACTGCATCCTCCCGGTGCACCGGATGCAAATACGGTATAAATAACAGTGGTACTGGGGCTTACCACCACTTGAGAACCTGTTCCTGCCATTGAAGACCAGGTATATGCCGAGTACGATCCCGTGGCACTCAAAGTGGCCTGCCGTCCAGAACATATACTATCCGAAGGCCATGCGCTAATCTGTACGGGTGATGCAGTATTTACCTGTACGGCCAGTGTGGCAGAACCCCAACAAGCACCATTTTGTGCCGTTACGGTATACACCGTACTCAAGCTCGGACTCACCGTTATAAGCGGTCCGGTTTGTCCGGTATTCCAGGTATAAGACCCGGCACCGCTAGCATTTAGTGTTGCCGAGCCTCCGGCACATACAGTAGCAGGATTAGCCAGTACCTGAAGAGTTAATGATCCACTGCCCACACTAATGGCAATACTCTGTGTATTGCTGCAGGCGCCATTACTTCCTGTAACACTGTATACAGTGGATACCGTTGGACTAATAACCAGCAACGATCCTGTAGCGCCGGTATTCCAGGTATACGTACCTGCACCTGTAGCACTCAAACTTAACTGCGCCCCGGCACATACTGTTCCCGGCACGGAAGGGCTTATACTGATACTGGGAACCGGTACCACACTCATACTAAGCGCTGTTGTGCCGCTGCATCCCGCATTAAAACCATAAACCGTATACACCCCGCTGGCCGTTGGACTGATAACCACTTGCGATCCCGTAGCACCACTGCTCCAGGTATAGGTTAATGCTCCTGATACATTTAAAGTAGCTGTACCTCCAGGACATACTACACTCGGATTTGCCAAAGCCAGCAAGGATAATGAGGCGCCCATACTTACACTTAAGGTTTGGGTACTGCTGCACCCGTTACTGCTTCCTGTTACGGTATACACAGTGCTTACACTGGGACTTACCAC
>RFVA01000250.1 GCA_009922685.1 Gammaproteobacteria bacterium
GTGAACCCCGACAGGTCGGTCCCCTTCGGAAGATACTGACGGAGAAGCCCGTTGGTGTTCTCATTCGATCCTCGCTGCCATGGACTGTGAGGGTCTGCAAAGAATACTGCAACGCCCGTCCTCTATGAGAGCTGCTTATGCTCACTCATCTCCTTGCCCTGATCGTAGGTCAAACTTTTACGCATCGGTTGAGGTGCGTCATTCAGTACAACCGAGTCTTCTCAATTCTCCTCTGATGCTGCTCGGAGAACGATTCAATGTCCTGGCAGAAGCCCGAAGACTTGAGCCTTCCCGCCGCATCAACATCACCGAAGCCCGTTCTTCAGGCTTCAAATGGTTGTATGATTTTTCCAGCGCAACATCCTAACTCAGAGGGTGTTGCATTTGATTCTAGAGCCCGCTATTGAATCCATCTTCCCAACAGAACAGGATTCACCAATCTATACCACTATGAGGCAGCAAGATAATGGCTTCAATGTCAAAAATCTGTCTTTTAGCTACTCATTGATTTATCCGAAAGCCAGCGATGAAACAAACAGGATCAATGCGCTCCGCAACAATGTCCTGATGGTTGGTCTGGATGGGCCGGCATTGAGTACCCCGGATACAAAATCTAACAGGTATGGACTGGCTCCGACCAGTACAGTGCTTGAAAATTTCACAGCGCCCATAGAGGTTCAGGCGGCTGTGACCTATGATGCGCTGCCCTATGATATGTTGGGGAACGATAAGATGCCGTCATATAACAAGGTGAACATTCGACAAACCTCTGGAATGACGAATAGTTGGGGCGTCATGACCCTGATACCGGTCGACTCCCACCTCCTCACCAACGGTCGCTTCGACAGGCTCTTCACCTACTCCAACGACACAACTCCAGCGGCGGTTTATGCCCTTCGGCCCGATGGGCGAAATGGTTTCAATGGGGGATTGATCCGAGCCATCCTGAACCCATGAACTTTCTTGCAACGACTGACTAAAAGGGGGGGCAGAAGTAACCTCTTACGGCGCAACACGGAGGAATTTCCCAGGGAAACGCAACACATTTTGATTTGCGCCTCCCTAGGGTCAAAATTAGGTGAAAATCAACAAGCGGCGGCTGAAATACGAAACCCGCCGTTGCCGCGCTGACCCCAGGACCCCTCTGGTCATTGCCTTTGGGGGGTTGGGTGCCAACGCCCTGTTTCGTGGCTCTGTGTGACTCTGGGGAGGCCACCATTCTCCGCCTGATATGAGACTGACAGTGATTTAATGAGGCATCGGCT
>RFVA01000026.1 GCA_009922685.1 Gammaproteobacteria bacterium
CATCAGGGGATCGATCAGCGGGGACCAGTCCCACCGATAAAGGCCCCTATCTTCTTCGATCCGTAATGATAGCCCTTCGATCCCTGTCATCTTTTCAGCCAGGGCCTCAAGGAGCATCGGGGCCTCCCCTTCATAACGGCTGGTCATACAAAGCCCCATGAGCGCCGCTGCGGCATCAAAAAGACGACCTACGGATGTGGTTTCATTCGTATTGATTCCAAGGCTCCAGGCCGTCTTCACAAGACCCTTAGGATCTAGATCTCTGAAGCTATCGCGTCCGGTCTCAAAAAGAAGGGCCAGGGCCGACCGCCAGGGCTCTCGGCTCGCAGAGGCTCCACCGACCAGATGGAAAGATCTTGGGCATCCTACCCGCTCCCAACACCCAGGGCGCCCCAAAAGGGTCTCGCCGCCCCAAAGGGTTCCATCTTCTCCATACCCCAAACCATCGAAGGTAAAGACCAGAAGAGCACCCTCCCCGCCCCATTCCCCATATGCCGCTGAGGCATGAGCCTGATGATGGCCGACACTGATGAGTGGAAGCCCGAGACCCAATGCCCATTGCCTTGAGAAATAACCCGGATGTTGATCAACGACCACCCGCCGAGGCTCAATGCCATAAAGCCGCTGAAAGTCCTTCACCAGACTCTCGAATACTTCAAGGCCTCGGGGACGACCAAGATCGCCAAGATGCGGAGAGACGATGACCTGATCACCTTCTGAAAGAGCAAAGGTATTCTTAAGATCGGCACCCACAGCGAGAAGGGGTTCCATCAAAGGACGTTGCAATCGCCACCTCAAAGGCGCCCGTCCCCGGCCGATCCTTAAGGGTCTGGGCTTCCCCTCGATGACCCTAAAGACCCCATCATCCGCGGGGCGAAGAATGGGCCGGTCATGGTGTAAAAAGCCATCAGCCACATGTAAAAGTCGTTGATCAACCGCTTTCGGATCGATTAAGACCGGCTCACCGCTGATATTCCCGGAAGTCGCAATAAGGGGGCGACCGACTCCATCGAGTAACAGCGCCTGAAGTGGGCTCGAACAGAGCAAGATACCGATCTCTAAAAGCCCCGGTGAGATCCCTGAAGGAAAAAAGGGCCGATCACCCAGGGGCATCAAGACAATAGGCCGCTCGGGCGATAGGAGCGCCTCACGGGCAAGATGTCGAGCCTCCGTTCCATCCTCCGGCCAGTGTTCATCCATAAAGGTTTCAGAAACAAGGACCGCCAGGGGTTTTTGAGGACGATTTTTTCTAAGGCGAAGTCGCTCGATACTGTCTTTCAAAGTCGCATCCAACATCAGGTGATAGCCCCCCAGACCTTTAACGGCGAGGATATCCCCAGCGACCAAAGCGCCGATCGCCGCTTCAAGCGCCGCATCCCCTAAAAGAAAGGGGCCATCAGTCCCTTTTCGATAAGAAAGAACAGGGCCACAGTGGGGACAGGCCATTGCTTCTGCATGGTAACGGCGGTCGATCGGATTCTCATATTCCTCCTGGCAAGGGATGCAAAGGGGAAAGTCCGCCATGACCGTATTGAGACGGTCATAGGGAAAATCATGAATGACCGTATAGCGCGGGCCACATTGCGTGCAGTGGATGAAGGGATAGCGGTAACGCCGATCTTGAGGGTCTTTGAGTTCAACAAGACAGCGCTGGCAGACAGCTTGGTCTTGAGGCATCACTCGATCCCCTTGGTGATCAGTCCGACTTTTAAGAATCTCAAAGCGCTGAAAACCCTCAGAGGCTATCGTTTGAGACAATCGAATAAAGGGGACTGCCAAAGGGGGAGCCTGATCGATGAGAGCCTGCTGAAAGGTCTTGAGATCGGATATCTGGCCCTCGACGTGCATCTCGACGGCGCCACCATCGTTAAGGACCCAGCCACAAAGTCCGAGATCTTCTGCGAGACGGGAGACAAAAGGCCGAAAGCCAACGCCCTGAACCCGCCCTTCAATCAGGATCCTTAAGGCTGAAACTTCTATTGAAGCCTCACTATTCACCTCAGGAGACGGAGAGCCACGGGGCCACCTTTAAGGACGAAGATCATCCAGCCACCGGTTTAAAGGTCATCTCCGGCCGTTCAAGATGAAGGGCTTTACCTTCTTGGGCTACGCGCGGCTTTAAGCTGAGGCCCTTTTCAAGGAGTGATTGATAGCCGGCGCGCTGACGACTCATCCACTCCGTCCATGAGGAAAGTCCCTCAGAGGTTTTGGCGGAGAGGGGAAGAAGCGTCGCTTTGGTTGCAAGGGCTCTTTGAGAAGCCCGTGCCTTCTCCATCGAAAACTCCGGGAGATAAGGCAGAAGATCGGTCTTGGTGATCAGCAAGAGATCTGCCGCCCGGAACATCACTGGATATTTTTGAGGCTTATCATCGCCTTCGGTGACCGAGAGGAGCGTCACATTGAGATGATGCCCAAGATCAAAGCTGGCTGGACACACCAGGTTCCCAACGTTCTCTATAAAAAGGACGTCAAGGTCCTGAAGGGGAAGATGATCAAGAGCCTGTGCCACCAGATGGGCATCGAGATGGCAGGCTGTTCCTGTCGTGATCTGGTAGGCCGTGACGCCCAGTGCCCGGATCCTCTTGGCATCATTCTCCGTTTCAAGGTCCCCCTCAATAACCGCCATCCGGAGCTCTCCTTTGAGGGCCTTGAGGGTTGCTTCCAGCAATGCCGTTTTTCCAGAACCTGGCGATGACATCAGATTGATGACCAGAATCCCATGGCGATCAAACCGCTGACGATTAAGATTCGCCTGTTGATCATTCTTTTGAAGCAATCCCTGAAGGACTCGCTCGGGAGGGCCGAGGAACATCTCTTTGACCTTAGAAGGCTTCGCAAGGGTTTGCCTCTGTCCTCGAATTTGGCAGCCACAATCAGTACACATCACAATTCCTTTAGTGGATTAATCCCGAGCATCGGGCCGAGGACCTAAGAGCTCCACCCGGGCAAGGATGAGTTCATGACCTTTGACCAATGTCGTGCTTTCAGACCCACAGTGGGGACAGAGGAGGTTTTGAGGGCTCACCTCACCCTCATGATCACAGTCATGGCAATGGATCACCGGCTGTGTGACCTCGATAAAAAGCGCGGCCTTCTCGGCGATGGTCCCCTCTTGGGCAATGGAAAAGGCGGTGGCCATCAGCTGGGGTTCAACGCCTGAGAGAACCCCAATCTTAAGGTCAACCCGACCCACGGTGGTCGCTGAAGCCTCAACGGCCAACTCCTGGAGCTGCTCGATAAGATTCGCGCAAAGGGAAAGCTCATGCACTTAGGGCAACACCCCAATGCCCTCTCAGAACAAAAAGAGGAAAGGGAGAAGTCAATGCTGTTCTCGGCGAGAGCTAGAACGTTCTGACGGCGAACTTTTGCGGGTATTTTGAGGATCCTCTTTGCGGTTATCAGACGACTTTCCGGTGGCGATTTTCTCAAGCGACCAGACTTTAGCACCATCCCAACCCACCGAGACGGCTCGGTGTTGGCCGCCACACGCCAGAACTTCAATGGGCCCCGCATGGGCCGCAATCCGGCCTATAGGAAGTGGCGATCCCTTGGGATCCCAAAGATAAAGAAAGCCGCTCCGAGTCCCGATAGCCAGATACCCTGTCTCAGAATCTCTACAAAAGGACAGTATGTCACCTTCGAGATCTCGAAGGGTGGCCACTTGAGTCGCCGTCGCGGTCTCATAAGCCTCTAGTACACGCCCATCGGTGTAGACCACGATGCGGCCATCATGACTCAAACCTAAAAGGGGGCGATCACTATCGATCCTCGATTCCCGAATCAGGGTTAAAGTGGAAGCCTCCCAGGCCCAGAGATCTCGACCGCCGGACGTTAGAAATAATAACTCGCCACCCCCTGCATCCAGAAAGGCGATCGACTGAACCCCCTCGTGATTACCTCTAAAGAATTTGCCACTTTGGACGTTCCAGACCCCAACCGGCCCATCACCCCGCCAACCGAGCCAGTTGCTATCGGACGAAAAAAGGACGGCCTTGACGTCATAGCCATCAACGACATGGGAACCAACCATCGCCTCCGTGGTGAGGTCCCACATCATCAAACGCCCGCCCTCAACACCGGCGAGGCCGGTGCCGATGCGGCGACTGTTGGGGGCATAATCAAGCGCATCGACCCTGAGATGCCCGCCTTCCTTTGCGAACGTTTTATCGCCAAAGGAATCGCGATGCCCGGTTTCAGCATCCCAAAAATCAGGGCCACGGCCCCCGGTGGCCAAAATCCGCTTGCCATCGAGGGAAAATGCCGGAAGCGAGATGGCGCCGAGCTCCGGAAGGTGGTCGCGGGCCAGCTGGCTAATCAGGCCATCCTCTCGTTGGAGGGCCGCAAGCGCAGTTCGAGCGGCCTCTTCCTGGGGACAGGAAAGACATTGACGAAGGAACGTCTGATAGGCTTCCAAGGTATTTTTTTTCTGGGCCTGATACCAAGGATCGGCTTCAACCTCCCGGTGGTGACTCCAGCGCATATAGCCATAGATCAAAATGGCGGCAAAGGCCAGACAGAAGAACCAGGTCAGAACTTTTTCAAGTAAATTGAGAAAAGCTGCCATTCGAGAATACGGCCCCTATAGGTGTCGATCAACAAAGAACGAAGTGTCTCAGGCTGCCAATCCTAGACTAGCCTAGATGGCATTTCATCATAACGAATAAGGACTTAACCAACCACCCTCGATGCAGGACCCAAAGGCAACGGGCTAGAACCCAAATAGATCAGCCAGCCGAGCGCCAGGGTCTTCGGCACGCATAAAACTTTCCCCCACCAAGAAGGCATGGACCTCACGAGAACGCATCAGGGCCACATCCTCAGGACCTAAAATACCGCTCTCGGTGACCACAATTCGGTCATCCGGAATAGCTTCTAGAAGATCGAGCGTGGTGTCTAGGTGAACATCAAAGGTTCGAAGATTCCGGTTATTGATTCCAATCAACCGGAGATTGAGCCTTAATGCCCGCTCCAGTTCTGCCCGATCATGGACCTCAACGAGGACATCCATCCCCAGAGCAAGAGCCGCCTCCGACAAGGTCTCCAAGGCTTCATCATTGAGCGCTGCAACAATCAGAAGAATACAATCAGCCCCAATCGCGCGGGCTTCTGCCACCTGATAGACATCAATGATGAAATCCTTTCGGATCACAGGAAGTTTTGTGGCCGCTCGTGCTTCCTGAAGGTAAGCCTCAGCCCCTTGAAAAAAATCACGATCGGTCAGCACCGAAAGACACGCCGCACCATGATCAGCATAGGACCTTGCGATATCGGCGGGATGAAAATCAGGGCGCATAACGCCTTTACTGGGGGAGGCCTTCTTAATCTCGGCAATGACCGCTGGGAGACCCAA
Source organism: Gammaproteobacteria bacterium (assembly GCA_009922685.1). Taxonomy (GTDB): domain Bacteria; phylum Pseudomonadota; class Gammaproteobacteria; order Methylococcales; family Methylococcaceae; genus UBA6136. The sequence goes on from RFVA01000026.1 coordinate 5,351, forward strand.
GAGGATCTTGGTTTCAATCGCCTTCACAAAGCCCCTGGGGGCCTCCTGGCTCAAAGCCTGGGGGTAAAGATCTTCTAAGGGAACCTTTTGGGATCGCTCTTGGACCTCCTCGATCTTTCGGTTGAGAATCTTGATGAGAATATCAGGGGGGGATGCATTCATGGTGAGGGAGATGATGCGGCACGGGTGAATGAAATGAGCGCCTCTAGCTTCTTAAGGGCAGCGCCTGAATCAATCGCCGCCTTCGCCTTATCAACGCCCGCCTCAAGGCTTGGAGTAACGCCTGAAACATAAATGGCTGCCGCGGCATTCAGAAGGACAATATCGCGTGCAGGGCCCTTCGCGCCATCAAAAACGGAACGAATGATGGCAAGGCTCTCAGCAGCACTCGTCACCGCTAATCGCGTAAGGGATTGCCGCTCAAACCCCAGCGATTCGGGTGTCAATGTCCTCATCGTAATCTCCCCATCCTTGAGTTCAGCCACTAAGGTGGGAGCAGCAAGACTGATTTCATCGAGGCCATCCTCCGCATGAACGACCAGCACATGATGGCTCCCCAAGGCCTTGAGGACATGGGCCAAGGGTTCAACCCAATCACTTGAAAAGACACCCACGACTTGGTGAGGGGCACCCGCGGGATTGGTGAGGGGCCCTAGAAGATTGAACATCGTTCTAACCCCGAGCTCACGGCGCACCTGACTGGCCTGCTGCATCGCACTGTGGTGGTGCTGAGCAAAGAGAAAGCCAAGCCCGACCGTATCGATGGATGCTCGAACTTGATCGGAATTAAGCGCTAAATGGACTCCTGCGGCCTCAAGAACATCGGCGCTTCCTGAGCTACTGGAGACAGAACGACTGCCGTGCTTTGCAACCCTCGCGCCTGCCGCTGAGGCCACAAACGCCGCAGCGGTACTGATATTGAAGGTATGAGCGCCATCGCCACCCGTGCCGCAGGTATCGACCAAATAATCTGAAGTCACAGGGACCCGGGTCGCCATTTCGCGGATCACCTCCGCCGCGGCGACGATGTCTTCAATCGTCTCGCCTTTGGCCCTTAAGGCCATTAAAAAGCCGCCGATCTGAGCGGGTGTCGCCCCTCCCGACATGATCAAGCGCATCACCTGCCGCATCTGTGATGAGGAGAGGTGGTCCCCTGCCAAGAGGATTTCAAGGACCTTGGGGATAGTCATCGCATCAACGGCATCCAAAGAGGAAACCACTACCGCCTCAAAAAATTAGCCAAAAGATCATGCCCCTGGTGGGTCAAAATGGATTCCGGATGGAACTGGACGCCTTCAATATCAAGCGTCTTGTGACGAACACCCATAATTTCCTCCACTCCCCCCTCTGGATCTTCGGTCCAAGCCGTGACCTCGAGGCAATCGGGAAGAGTCGCTTGCTCGATCACCAAGGAATGGTAGCGGGTCGCCTGAAAAGGATTATCAAGGCCCTCGAAAACACCAAGGTCATGATGATAAACCATCGATGTTTTTCCGTGCATGATCGACTTCGCACGAATGATTTCGCCCCCGAAGGCATAGCCGATGCTTTGATGCCCCAAACAGACACCCAGTATCGGGTAACGCCCCTGATAACGGCGAATGGTCTCCACCGAAATGCCGGCCTCCTTTGGGGTACAGGGACCGGGTGAAATCACAATCTTCGAGGGCTTCAAAGCCTCAATGTCATCGATCCCGATCTGGTCATTGCGAACGACTTTGACCTCGGCCCCCAATTCAGCAAAGTACTGAACAAGGTTGTAGGTAAAGGAGTCGTAGTTGTCGATCATGAGGAGCATTAGAGTCGAGACTCCTTGGTATTACTAGGTTCTTCGCTAACGGTCATTTTTTGTTCCGGTGTTTGTGCCGGTTTTTCAAATGCATCACAGAGTCCAAGAATCACAGAACGGTGTCATTAATCATCAATAAGCGGACATGATAAACAATCTACAGAGGAGAACGAAATGAAACCGATCACGTCACTTCTGTTTGTCCCAATGCTTCTGGTGTCACTTCAAATATGAATTGCGAAAGGAAGAGGGCTCTGAAGAAAATGGATTAACAACAGTCACACCTCTCCAGGTAAAGCCATGTTGTAAGTCTTCTGAAAGGAGTAGGCGGCAATGATGATCCGCCGAGACGGCGAGGATCAATGCATCCCACAGCAGTATCTGGTGGTCCACAGTAAGATCCAATGCTGCTTGCATGGCGAACCAACTTGAATCAGCGACTTCAAATGTATCCGCCCAGCCTAGGATTGAATCACGTGTCTGTGAGGGTGTGCTTTTCGCTTTGCGTGTAAGTAGGCGAGCAAGCTCGCCGAGCACCTGTGAGGGAATCAGCACATCGCTGCAGTGAAGGCGAGAGGCGAGAGACCAGAGAGAGTGCGGATTCCCAACGGAGATCATCACCCAGACCCTCCGCATAGGCCAGCAGAAATCTATCCCAATTCAGACAAGAGCAAACGCCTCATGAAGTCGGTGAGTACCTTCCCGGTATGAATGTTCAGACTGGAGTCTCCATACATTTTGGGGGCTGCGATGGCCCAGGCAATCAGTGAATACTTCTTGCGTTCGTGAATGCCTCAAAAAGATTTCGCGAGGCCGCGTCCCGATAGGCGAGCGGCTTGAGATTAAATCGCTTTTCGAGGGTCGCAAGAATCGATGTCGTGTCATAAAGTGTCGAGTCGACCCCCGCGTCAACAGGCAGTAAAGGTGAAATGATAAATGCTCCAACACGTGAGCCTGGCCCCCAGGCATCATAGGGCCCTTTCATGTTAAGGGCGCTTGGGGGGGCTACGTGGTCATATTCCCCGCCATTTTCATCGTATGCAATGATGATCATCGTATCTGGAGCGCAGGCACTGGATTCAATCTTCCTTACGAGGTCCGTCAGTTGTTGATTCCCAATATGATCCGGTCCCGCCTGTGAGTGCTCCGTGCTAGTAAGAAGAAACTTGTAGAAATTGACTTTTTTGATTTGGCAAGTTGCCGCGGATTGATCAATCAGATTTCTGAACTCCGCAGAATCCCGAAGATGTGCAATCCGGTTCTTTTTTCCGGCATCGGTCTTTTGGTCAAACGCCTTATAATAGTTGAAGGGTTGATGATGGAATTGAAATCGAAAGTGAGGACAGTGGATCTTCTCTCTTTCGGTGCACCACTTTCCTGTCCACCCCGGCGCACCAACATCACCGTTTGCATTCGACCATCCTTGACTATACCAAGCCCAGTCAACCCCCGCCTCAGTCATCCTGTCTCCGATCGTTGGGTTATCCAATAAGGGCAGGCGATCTTCAGCAAGGGCTCCAGATTTAAAAGGCTGTTGATTGGGTTGTATGGTATTAATCACGAAGTCGCCACATGTTCCATCGGCCAAAAAAATGGCGGGGGTGGGCCCTCTTGATGAGGGTGGATTGCAGGAAACGGTCAGATCATCGTATACAAGCGGGTACCTCGCGGGGGTTTTGTACAAAGGCGCCGCTTTACCTCCACTGATGCTCATACCGTTTTCATCCACCACGGAATGATGATCGTGTAATTGCCCATCGTTACGCGCATGCGGCCATTTGGGCGTTGTCGCAGCAATGAGCCACTGATGATTAAGAAAAGATCCACCAAATGCCCCCATGAAAAAATTATCCAAAATGACATATCGAACGTTTTGCAGACCTTCATGTAAGTACTTGTAAAGCGGTAGGGTGCTGGTGTCACTGTAGTAAACAGCCAGGCCCATTCTTCTACTGGCCACGACAAAACGATCATTTTTCCCATCATGGATCTGATATCGGTTTTCATAAAAGGTGTGTGTCAACCCTGCCGAGGGAAAACGACAATCAAGCTGCCCGGCACATTTTGGCCAATAGGGGTCAATGAGGAATGATTGATTAGGAAACGCACTTTTGATGCCATGAGTGGCATCAATGCAAGCGGCGTGCAGCGGCGGTGACGCCAGATCTGGTTGGTTCTGAGGCAGACATTGGTAGGGTTGACCCTGTTGATCCACCTGTGGAACGTAGGTGCCGTTAATCCCATTCACGCCCTCCCATCCACCATAACGGCTATCAAAACTATGATTTTCTTGATAGATGATGACCACATGACGAATGTTATTCATATCGAACGACGCGCCGGATGCTGAAATCGGCGACATGACCATGAGGAAAAGGCTTATCCACAGACAGAATAGGACTCTGAACTGAGCGCTTTCTAAGTTATTGTTCTGCATCACTCTTTTCCCTCAGTTGCTCACATTCTTTTATGGCCTCTTGGCGGGAGGGCCCAGGTAAAGTCCCATGGTAATCTTGTGCGCATCGACGGCACCAGCGGAAATGTCTCCATGCGAATGACGCTAAACCCTGAGGGTCAGCATCCGCCCTTACAGTCCTTTGACACCTTCAACTCAAGCTTTCCTTTGAATCAAAGGGTTAGGTTATGGATGACGTGGGTTCTGCTCTCTGTCTTGCTCTTTTTGTCCGCCTGCGCACCGACTCATTCGATCTCGGCCCCATCTTGTAAACAGCCTATCAATCAAAAACTGAATCCGTCGACCATTCGTGTTGAAGGCAACCTTCGCAACTTCATCGTGGCAGGGTGCGCCGACCTCCTAAATCCCAAAGGTCTCCCCCTCATTCTTGCGTTCCATGGCGGAGGACAGGAACTCCACAACGCAAGGGGGACAGGTTTTATCGACTATACCAACCTTGCATCAGCCCCAGCAGTTGTTATCTTTCCTGAAGGCAATCCCAGTCGAAACGGCCACAGCTGGATCAATGCCTTTCCCTGGATGAAGTCGAATCCTTTCGATGATTTTGCCTTGATTGAACAGCTTTTGGTGGACATACAGCGAAGGAAAGATATCCCCCCCATCAACCTTGAACGCATCTTTGCCCTTGGAAAATCCGATGGTGCTGGGTTTGCAATGTCCCTCGCCTGCAAACCCCTTAAGTCTTATCATTTAGCGGGGCTTGCGTTGGTTTCCGGCGCCTATTTTGGCATCGGTTCGGCATCTTCATGGGGAGCATCGAGCGATAAGATCTGTCTGCCGATCGATCCTACGCCGATCCTCATGATCCATGGCACAGCCGACTCGGTGATGCCTTTCAATGGGCAGCATTTTTTAAATCCAAAGGCCCTAGCCCATAGCCATGGATATTGGTCACAGATCGATCCTGAAGTGCAGGGTGAATCCAGCAATACCTATACGGCGGATATTCCTCTCTATGCCGAGGCCATCGCGCGGGACACAGAAGGTTGTCGGGACGCTCAGGTTCAGCCCATTCATCGCGCAAGCCTTGAGACCACCTGGACCGGTTGCAAGGCGCCGTTCCGAACGATTTGGGTTAAAGGCGGGAATCATGTCTGGGAAGGCCATAGGAACAGTGGACCTGAATCCGGCACCACCCCCAACATGGATTTCGATGCAACAGCAGAAATCCTCGAATATTTTGGGGTCTATCCTTCGAATTTTTAAACAACGATACCGGTGCATTAACACCCTCATCATGAATTAATCACTTGCTTGAATCGGGAGGTCTGGTGGTCGCTTTCATCCTCCCTAGGTTGACTCCCCACCTTTGAGAGTGATGAGCGTCCTTTGAAGCAAGCGACCCAAGCGTTCAGAATTCGAGATGGGCCCTTAGGCCATAGATGTTGACTGGGCCGCGATCGGCGTTGTAGGCAGGATTTGCGATGAACTGGTAATCGGCGCTAATCCAAACGGGATTAAACACGTTGTAGCTATAAAAAAGATCGACGCCGTGTTCTGAGGCTTGCTTGATCGCACCGTCACCGATGAATCCGTCGATACCGCCCATCCCCAAATATTGCGCATGGGTTTTGGAGATCCACCCTTGGGAGTAACCAAATCCGACCAAGTCTCGTTGACGGCCCCAACGCTCCCCCTTGATTAAGGTTCCAAGGGACAGTGAGCGATCGGTCGAGGTGTAGGAGTAGACTTCGGTCCGGCCATCGTTGTACATCCCCCGAAGAAAGACGCCAATGTCCGAGGTGATCTGCTGCTCAAAGTTGATGCCGATGCCCATCTTGATGTTGGCTGTCCGCGCCCAACAAAGATCAGGGGCGCCACTGTTTTGAGAATCATAATTAAAGCTGGTACAGGTGGTCGCGTTATATTTTTGGGGATTTGAATCAAAGATCGCGATCGCATCTTTGAAGCTCCCCATATTTTCTCGATTCCTGAACCCGAGAATTCGAATGACACCCGGCTGATCAAACAGCTCGTGGTTATGCTCCACTTCAATCTGATCGCCATAGTACTGAAAGATATTCCAGTCCAAGGTCAGCTGGTTTGGGTGATAAGGCGCGATGAATCGCCCCCATCGAAGGGCCCACTCATCATGAAAATACTGCGCCGTGAGACCCCAGGTATAGCCACGAGCATCGGCTGCAAAGTCAAAGGCCGCGTAACTTAAAAAAGCCATATTGAGAAACTGTCGCCGAAGGTCCCCAGAAAACCGGTTTTTATCGAAGACATCAAGGACACTGTAGTTGCCAGCGGTGAAGACCAACCGCTGGCTTTTCTCAGTGGTCCCAAGCTGAAGAGGGTCGGATTCGATGAAGACATCGCTCCCTCCAAACCCAAAACTCTGCTTGTAATAAACCCTGGACAAATAGACCGCGGGAAGTTCCTGGCCATTCTTTTGAAGCTCAAAGTTCTGGATCACGCTCCCCAAACCTTTGAGGTTCGAGAGGGGCCGCTCGGAAATAATTTCAGGCGCGGCATAGACTTCTCCTCCATCCCAAAGCTTGACCCCCACATAAGCACTGGCGGTCCCCGTAAAGGTCGTCTCATGATTCGGCAACAGGGAATTGGGGCTACCATTCAAGTTGGTATAAAGCGCGTGGAACGGCGGCTTCCACTGATAAATGTAGGTGGCCTGACCATAGGCATTCCAAGATTCATCGACAAGATCATGAAGCCCCTCGCTCGAGAGAAGGTTCATGATGTCAAATTCATCTTCCTCACGGCCATCCGGCTCTGCAGACTCTGCCATGAGCTTCAAAGATGATAAGAGGGATAAGACTAGAAAGAGCGTTCTAATCCATTTCACGAGCGATGAGGAGGGGGTGGCTTGGTAGGATCAGATAACGCTTTGAAGGGCAGAGAATACTGACCGCCGATCGCCTTGACAATAAGGCTTTTCGTTGGCCTCTGCCCTGTCATCACAAATGGATGGCGCTGCCCCACAAAATACAACATGATGGTGACACGAAACCATGATCACTGCGCTCAGTTAAGAACAAAAACACCTCGTGCCCCTATTCATTCATCTCCTCATCGGCCTCTTAGCGGCAAGTCTCGCCTATGCCCTTTGGGGGGGGGCTTTTTCTTTCCTAGCCCTCCCCTACCTTGCCGTGACAGGCGCTCACCTCGCATTCATGGCGTTTTTCTTTCAACTCAAAACCAAGCCCTTTGAATCTCAACTTAAAAAACGCGTTCAACGCTTACTGACCCTATGGGGCAATGCCCTCATAGCAACCGCCGCTCTCCTTTACCTCACGGGGGCAAGCCAAATGATCAGCCCAATCTGGTTGATGGGCTGGTTCACTCTGAGCGTCATCGGCTGCAGTCTCGTGGACTTCGGTTTTTACACGGGGAGGCGACAATCAGCGCTTTCCGCCTGTCGCATCGCCATCGTGGGTTCAGGCCCTGAAGCCCAGAGACTGATCGATCATCTATCAAACGCCAGAGGGGGTCACTACCAGATCCTCGGGATCTTCGATGACCGGCGAACCGAGCGCGATAGAGAAGATCATGACGCTTCAAAACCTCACCCCAACGTTCTTGGGAATACAGAGGATCTGATTGCATTCAGTCAGAGCACCCCCCTTGATCGCATCATCATCGCGCTACCGATTCGAAGTGATTCAAGGATTCATGAGCTTATTCAAAGAATGAGAGTGATCCCCATTCAAATTGATATTTATCTCAGCCCTTTTAATAACGCGCATCATGATCTGGCCTACGAGCAACTCGGGAGGGCCGCCATGCTCCGAGTGGTTAGAACCCCCATCGGACCTTGGAGCTTGGTCGTCAAGCGGATGATGGACCTGGTGCTGACCAGCCTCGCGCTCCCTTTTCTTGCCTTACTCTGCATCCCGATCGCTTTGGCCATCAAAATGGAGAGTAAAGGCCCTCTTCTATACCACCAAATCCGCGGCGGCTACCAATCCCAGCGCTTTCGGCTTTATAAGTTTAGGACGATGTTCCATAGTGATGAGGCCGGCAAGATGGTTCAGGTCATCGCCAACGATCCTCGCATCACCCGTGTTGGAAAAATCCTTCGACGATTCAGCCTTGATGAATTACCGCAACTTTTTAACGTCTTTATCGGGGATTTGTCCTTAGTCGGGCCAAGACCACACGCCAGTGAAATGGATGAGGAATACGTCCAAAAGCTGGACCAATACATTGCACGCTATCGGGTCAAACCGGGGCTAACGGGTTGGGCTCAGATCCATGGCCTTCGAGGCATCACCGACACCAAAGAAAAAATGAGTAAACGACTCCGCTATGACCTTTATTACATTGATCACTGGTCCTTGGGACTTGATCTTATGATCCTTTTGAGGACGTTTCGTATCGTGATGAATGGCAGGAATGCAATGTGAACATCTCCCCTTCCGCTCCTTCTATAACCCCTCCCCTAAAAAAACCTGACGCCTCGCGCTTCATTCGTGGATGCCTCTTTCCCCTGATCGCTGCACTTTCAACCAATCCCCTTTGGGCACAAACTCCGCCGCTCTTGAAAGGGGTCAATTTGAGCCATTGGCTCACCTATGAAGGCCGCCAACCCATCAGCCAAAGAGACATGAATATGATCAAAGCCCATGGCTTTGATCATATTCGGATCCCTTTTAACCCTCACAATCTTGGCTGGACGCTCGATCGCGCCAAAGACCTGAAGCCTCTCCCCTTTGAGCGATTGGATGCGGCCATTCGACTTGGAATTGAGGCCGGGCTGAACGTCATCATCGACTTTCACCCCGAAGAAGCGCTGAAGCAGCAGATTGAAGAGGATCCCACCGTCCGCAGGAATTTCATTGCGGCTTGGAGCCAGATAGCGAGACATTATGCGACTTGGCCAGAGCAGCGCCTGGCCTTTGAACCCTTGAATGAACCCCAATTCTGGGGATCCGATAACCCAGAAGGCTGGATCTCACTGCGCGCCGATATCCTTAAAAGCATCAGAAAGCAGGACTTAAAGCACCTGATTTTACTGTCAGGCTTTCATGGCGGTGGAGTCGAAGGCCTCCTTCAAACACCTCCCTTAGAGGATCCCCTCATTCTCTACACCTTCCATTATTACGACCCTCAACTGCTGACGCATCTCGGGGCCACTTGGGAACCCTACAGCAGCAATGTGAACAGCATGTTTTCGGGGCTTCGATACCCGAGCGACCAAAATAGGGATGAAAACATCCTTTTAAATGACAGTGGTCATAGCCATCGGTATCTGGTGAACCTCGCCATTCAGGACTATGAGGCCCAAAACTGGGGTTACGACCGCATTCTAAAAGATATCCAGCGGGTCTCCAGATGGGCGACAGATCACCGGGTTTCTGTGATCTGCAATGAATTTGGGATTGCGAGGTTCGCGGTTGAGCCAAAAACGCGTGCGGCCTGGCTCCATGACGTCAGCACCGCACTGGAGTCTCAAGCGATGGGATGGACCGTCTGGGACTATGCAGATGTCTTTGGCATCAGCGCCCTCCTAAAAGATCAACGACTGACGGCCGATGGCGTTGAGATTCCAATCAATGGCAAGCCACCCTACCGAGCATTCATTGAAGAAGATCTTAGTGCTCTGATCAAACCGATAGCGTCAGTGAAAACTCCGGCACAAAAGTTTGAGCCTCAGGATCAATAAACCATCGACAACCGAACAAAAGGGAGGCTTTATGTTTAAATGGGTCGCCTGTCCTGACCATGACATCGGCCTCGTGGCCGTCTCTCCTTCTTTTCATTTCCCATCTCTTCGCAGCCGCTAAAAACGATCGACATGACCCCCCCATCAGCGACCCCTCAGAGCGCCGTTTCAAGAGAAGAAGCGATTACCCTTTTTAATCTCTTAAATCCAAGCCTCATCCTTGGGGAAGGCAAGATCATTGAATTCATTGCGGCTAAAACGAGGGAAGGCACCTCAACGATCGCCCGTGCCCTCGCGCTGATCGCCATTGAATATAGCCCCCACCCCGTCTTGCTGATTGATTTTGGTGCCGGCCAAAACAGTCAAACTCATTTTTTTAGCCAACCCGATCAAGAGGCTCGCTATGGAAAACTGAGGCCCTTCAACGATTGGCGGATTGACCCAGCGGCCCTCTCGCATCCAACGCCAGGGATTCCCACACCCAACCTAACCCTCATGAAGGTCGGCGAATCTTCATTGATCCTCGCCACCGTTCAAACGCATTCGGGAGAAAACATTCATCTTGGGGGTGCCCCCGCGTTCTGGACCGCCGCCAGAAAAGAAGCCGTATTAACCATTGTTGATGCACCCGATGCGGCCACCTCTTATACCGGAATCGCTATCAGTGCGAATATGGACGCCGTGGTCCTCGTTGTCGCGGCCGAAATGACCCGCTCACCCATTGTCCAGAACCTTGCAGATAAACTTCAGGGGCAAAATGCCCCGATTGCAGGCATCACCTTCAATAAAAGAAAACTCTACATCCCTGATGGGGTTTATAAGTGGCTTGAGTTTTTATAATGAGGTCATGGCAGCGTGACCTTGGAGGACCAGGATCGAAGCTCAACGACCGGACCATAGGGGGCATCTTACTGGCAGTCGCGCTAGCACCCTCGATAGGACATCCAGACAGTCTTCAGCCATCCATCATTCCCGGTTATCTCATCAGCCCCCGCTCGGAGGAAAGGGCCACCGAAGGCTCAGAACCGATGGGCCGACTCAATTCCGAGGCGGATGCACCTCAGAAAGATTCACACTCCTTTGAAGGCAGTGACTTTAATGAAGATCGACCGCCCCCTTATGTCATTCTCCTTGGCCGTAAGAACCGTGATCTCGCCAATCCTTCAAGAGTCATTCAGCCAGACCAACAAAAAGATACCTGGCTTAGGTTTTATCCCAGAAATCTTGAGTACTTCCTAAAAGAAGGCGCCGTTTCGAAAAAATCTCCGGCCATCAAATATCTAATCCTCCGTACACTTGGCGCAAAGCCCTATAAACAGTGGGATACTCTCCCTGGGAGCACCTACCCGATGCTGCACGTTGAATCGTCAACCGGGCAACTACTCAATCGATTGGATGGCAGCATTACAGGCCTTAGGGCATCAAGTGATGGCGCCCTGGACCTTTTTATTGGTGATGATGGCGAAATCGCACTCCGTCATACTCCCATGGAGCTCAAGATCATCACCCTAGAGGGCGATTACAGCATCACCGTTAGACGAAATGACCTGAACAGTCGGTGGCTGGATTAACGGGTCCTCTGTCGCATCAACCGCATGAAGGATACCCCCATGAGACATCCCCTCCAGACCGTTCTGACGCTTCTGATATCGGCTTTTCTTTTAACCGGCTGCCCTCACCTCGAACCGGTTGAAAGCCAGCGAGAAGCCTTTGAGACCTGGAATGAGGCCCAATCGGGGTATCGCTTCTTGCCGGGCGACGAACTCGACATCAAACTCCTCTATAACCCTGAATTCAGTGATCGCGTTATCGTAGCGCCCAATGGAAAGATTTATCTTGACCTCGTAGGCGCCGTTGATGTGCTTGAAAAACGGCCTGAAGAGGTCGCACAAGAGGTGCAGCGCCTGTTTTCTCGTGATTTAAAACACCCCGAGGTCACCGTATCCCCAAGGCAGTTCGGCTCTCAGGTCATCTACGTCGCAGGCGAAGTCGTCAAACCTGGGATGATGAAGCTCGCTTACGGCATGAGTGTCTTGCAGGGAGTTCTTGAGGCGGGTGGCCTTCTCGATACGGCAAACCTTGATGAGATCATTCTCTTAAGAAGGACACCGAAGAACACCGCGATGCTCAGAACCGTCAAGCTTCGAGAAATTCTGGAAGGAAAAGGGGCGAAAGAAGATGTCCGCCTCCAGCGGTTTGATATCGTCTTTGTTCCAAGGTCCGATATCGCGCAAGCCGACCTTCATGCCTCACAGTACGTCGACAAATTGATTCCGGTCCAGCGCTCCGCCTTCGTCGGTTATTATCCAGGACTCAAGTAACCCTCTTTTATGGGGCCGTCTCAAGCGGCACCCGAAGACAGCGCCCTCCTGCGCTGAGCCGATTTTTTGAATAACAGGCTTCACCGAAAGCGCAATCCACTGAGAAGGCGCAGGTTCTTGAACCAGAAGCCTTACTTTGACCCTTCTCCTCAGAAGGCTTTTCCGGGAGCCCATCAAGGGGCGCCTCGTGGAGAGTACACACCCCGCCCCCTTCCGCCTCCACCTTGAAGATGCAGTGGCCTACTGAGCAGGCCTCATCGCTGTCACAGCCGAGATCCTCCGCCTGAAGGCGACCTCCTAAAGGGATTAAAAAGATGAGGAGGGCGCTCATCGCTAAGGTACCCCTTGGCTTTAGAAAATCGACCCTATCCACCTGAGCCATGCCGGCCAACCTCCTCTTTACTTCCCCTTTGATGAGGTTCATAGCCGAGCATCCTTTCAAGATCCAAAGTCATGGAGCGGTTTCGACCAACGGTTTCAAGGGGAAGCGGATAAAACCATCGGAGCAAGCGCTTGAGGACACTCTGCGACAAACCCTCAAGCGCGCGATTTACCCGATTGGTGACCGCCAACAGTTTGCCATCGGGCCTCTCTTCCCAAGGCACCAGGGTGTCCTCAAAGCCATAACGCTTGGAAAGCGTGAAGGGATCCTGACTTTTAAAGCAGGCGAGCATCCTGATCTTAAGATCAAGCTCTTTTGGGGTCATGTCGAGACGGTAGAGGGGGCGGCCATCGATCCCATCAGGAGACCCCCGATACTGGATGAGGCCAAACAACCAACGCGCACACAAGATGATGACCTTCTGAGGCGTGTATTTGAGAGAAAGGAAAGGGCTATATTCAGGCGCCTCATAAACCGATACGCCTGCCTTTGGGAGAAGATGTTTTGAGACCACATGGTTCAGTAGATCATGCTCGATATGGCCCCCTTCAAAGAGCGGCATCACAATCACCGTCGGCTTGAATTGATCGATCACCCTCGCGAGACTTTCTTTAGCATCCTTCTGATCCTCATCATGCGGGTTCTTGTCCTTCGAGAAAAGATGGAGATGGTCGATGGACTCGGGGCCGACACCGATCAAGCTCCAGGCCTGAATGGCCTCCTGTTGCCGAAGCAGGGCCGTTTCTTGAGCGTCATCCTGAACCCCATAGACAATCCGAATTTCCCCCTGAAGCTCCGCCGTCTTTATAGCGAGGCCGCCGGCCATAATCACGCAATCATCTTGATGAGGTGCCAGAATCAAAAGTCTTATGGGCCTTTGAAGATGAAAGGGTCGACGCCCTTTTTGGAGCCTCAGGAGAGCATCCGCGACGAGGACCGACAGGCCTAGATAAAAAACAAAAGGTATCAGCCACCATGAAGGCCCCAGCCCCACATCCTGATGGAACGACAAAAAACCCATGAGGGCGCTCACTCCCAGGAGGCTCAGAAGAACAGCGAGGGGATCCTGGGTCACCCAGAGAAAAGGAAGCCCAGAGGCCTTGCCCCTTGGGCCAGTCATGATCTCTCCCCCAGCAAAATGTACTGCCGAATTCGGGAGGCCAGTTGGGCTGCATGCCCTTCCAAGAAACCGCCGCCGCCAGAGCTTAATGACGCCATGGCCTTCGTCATTGCCCCTTCAAAGTCACGTTCCGTCATGGCAACGAAGAGACCTTCCCGCTGACGAAGCCATTCCAAATCATCACATTGATGATCGCTGGTGTGTTCATGATAGGCCACCCGTCGCGGCATCAACACCAGCAATTTGCCTAATTCGAGCGCACTGATGATGGTCCCCATTCCGACGTGGGCGACGATGATTTCAGCGGCCTCAAGCTCCGCTCTAAAATCAGCCGGCGACATCGACCGGGTGTAACGGAGATGGCTTGGTTCAAAATCTCCAGATCCAATCTGAGCAAAGACGTCAACCGATGGATGGGCCTTCGCCCAAGCATCCACCGTTTGAATCAAACGGTCAAAGGGTTGATTGGAGCCCACCGTGACAAAGATCAAAGGATACTCCCCCAATAGTCAGGGCCCTTAGGTTTGCTTAAGGCCGGCCACTGGGTCAGCCAGACACAGGCAAAGGGTCGTGCAAGGCGCCCTGACAAAGACATCGTCTTTGAGTTAGCAAGACTATCGATCCAGAGGGTTCTTGCCCCTATCAGGCGCCCAAGGATCAGTGCCATCAAGCCTGGGGCGGCCCCGGTGGTGATGACCACATCAGGCTTTTCCCGCCAAAGAATAGGAATGAGTTCAAACAGGAGCCTTAAAAATTTCAAGCGATCCCATCGATTAGCATCTTGAATCAAATAAAACCGGCTCCCCTCGACATCACCGCTATAGGCTGCGTTCACCGTGGCAAAAGCCATATCCATTCCTTCGAAGGCAGATCTAAGGTGCATTAACTGGACCCAATGCCCGCCCGCCGAACAAACCGCTAAGACCTTGATGGGGGTTTTTCTGAGAGCCAAAGGCCCCTTCGCACATTCTTCAAGGACGTCTCGATAAAGGCTCTCGATCATGGGAAGGATCTGATTCTTGGTGAAATGCTGTCGAATCAGAGATCGTGCGGCACGACCCAACAGGATCCGAAGAGTGGGATCCCCCTGAAGTCGAAGCAATTCAATCAACAATGCCTTCCGATCACCCGCAGCAATCAAGAGGCCATCAACACCGTGGGTGATCACCTCTGGAATCCCGCCGACCCGGGTCGTAATCACAGGAAGTCCAAGTGCCATAGCCTCAAGAATCGCCATCGGCATCCCTTCGTGATAGGACGGCAAGACGAGACAGTCCGCCTGACCCAGCAGAAGGGTCTTTTGGTCATCATTGATCCACCCCAAAAATTCAACCGATCCCCTAAGCCCCAGCGTCTCGACTAACGCTTGAAGCCGTTGATCATCCCCCGTACCGGCCAGTAATAGCCGAACCCCTGGAGAAACCTTCTGAAGAGATTTAAACGCATCAAGGAGATCAGAAATCCCTTTGCGCTCAATCAACGCCCCGAGAAAAAGGACCGTAAAAGAATTTGATGGATGTTGCTTGAGTGGGATCTCCTTCAAGGGCACATAGTTTGGGATCACGACCCCCTTCGTCTTCGGCGCAACCGATCCTAGCCAGTGTCTCAAGGCTTCTGAGAGAACGATCACCCTCTCCGCCCGCTCCAAGGTCCTTTGAATAAATCGCTGACGATAGGGACCTAAAGAGTCATAAAAAACCTGAAACTCCGAGCCATGGAGATGGAGGATGGTGGGGACACCAAACCACCCCGCCATCGCCATAAGCACCGATTTTCGCCAGAAGCTTCCCCTCATGGCGAGGTGGACGTGCAAAAAGGAGACCCGCCGCTGAAGCAACAAGACCAGAAGCTTAAAACCCGCTTGAAAGGCCATCCAAAGACGAGAGAGGAGCGTCCCCTGATCGTGGGTCCAAAGCGATTGGAATCCCCAGCGATCGATCAAGCCATCGCGGCGATAGCCCTCAACCACCTCCAAGATTCCCCCGGGTTGATGGGTCGAGAGCATGAGAGGCGTCCGTTTCATCATTGATCAGATGGCGCTTTGAGAGGGTCCCAAGGGGTATAGAACCGACGATTCCATAACGAGAACTGCCACAACTCATAACAGCCGATGACGCGGTTCTTGAGAGGGCGCGGGAGTTTCTGGACGATCCCTTTGAGGGCCTCGAAGAGCCAGCGCCTCAAACTCAAGGCGGCAACTTCAGGTTTTTGTGGGGGGTTTAAGGCGTCTTCATAGATCATCCGATAGCGAGATTGAATCGGATATTCTAAGAATGGGGTAACCGCACTGATCCGGGTCGCTTCAACCATCATCGTGATAGGGCTTTTTGAAAAAAGGCAGATTGGTCTTTTGACCTCCAACGCATCAGTCACCCGATAACACTGTCGGCTTAAGGCCAATTCAGCACTCAAAAAGGGATACTCCTCGAGAACAACGTGATGCAATTGAAAGCCATTGGCAAGCTCTAAGACCCTAAAAAAGAGATCGGGGCTGAATTGATAAAAGGCCTGACCACTTTGATTGTTGCAAAGAGTAAAGATAAACAGTTGGCCACCAGTTTTGACCATATTGAGGCAGCTCGTTAGGGCCACCGGGTAGTTGAAAACATGCTGGATGGTCCCCCCATCAATGACGGCATCGTATTGCTGGTGAAGACGTTTATCGACTGGGCGGTTGAGATCCTGCGTGAGGGTCGCGCCTTCATAGTCGGAATAATCCATGCTATCGACCAGGTCTGCCCCTAAAACCTCTCTGATGAAATCCTCAGCGTATGGGTTTTTTAAGAGGGCTTCCGCATCGATCTCGACATCGAAGACCTTCGCCAACTGATGGAGCTGCTCTTTGGATAAAAACAATCGGAGCCGGCCCACCATCAGCGTCTTGCGGAAGGTCACCCCGCGTCGTTTTGCCCGAAGCAGAAGCGCTGCGTTATTAAAGGTTATGCCCATCGTTGAATCTCCCGGTTTATCGCGCTTTTAAGGGGCTCCAAGGGGCTCATGACCCCTGAGGATCCTTAGGACCCCAACAGATACGTTCATAGGCCTCCATCACCTGATCCAGATCAAAATCATGCGCACGCTGGATCAAAGCCTCTCGGTTAGGGCTTTCATCCAGCGCGGTCAAGAGAGCGCCTGCCAGTTGCTCAGGATCATTCACCGGGACCAGCCGGCCATAAAGCCCGTCCCGGAGGACCTCCCGAGGCCCCCCACAATCGGTCGATACAACGGGCGTCCCAACAAGAAGGGCTTCGACCAGGACATTGCTGAAGCCCTCCCATCGCGATGAAACAACCAAAAGGCGCGCGGCCTTGAGATAGGCCACTGGGTTTTCTACAAAGCCCAAAAGGGCGATGCACTCTGAAAGCCCCAGACGCTCCTTCAAGGCTTCAAGGTCGGATCTTTGAGGGCCTTCCCCGAGAATGATCAAACGGACCGGTCGAATCAGACGAACCCGGGCAATCGCCTCCATCAGGAGAGGGTAATCTTTCATCGGATGAAGGCGTCCAACCGCCATCAACAATGGGATCAAGGGCTCATTAAACCAGGGGTGATGAACCCGCTCCTTGCTCTGCGCCAGGAGTTTCGGGGTGACGATCGGATTGTAGATTCGATGAATCTTTTGGCCCTCAACCCCCAAAGACTCAAGATCCCTTTTGACGTTGTCAGAGACCGCAATCAAGTCATCGACCAAAGGGTAAAGAAGGCGCACCAAATAAGGCTCGAGCTTTCTTTTCCATCGTGTCGAGACCTGAGCGTCATGACTCACGTGACTGTGAACGGTTGGGATAATGCGGCTTGAACCTCCCGCTAAGCGCCCCGCGATGATGGCCAGGAAATTGGTGGTCTGAAGGGCTGACAAGAGGACCTTGGGTGGTGTGTTTTTGAGATAGCGGACCAGATCCCACAACCCGAAAATCAACCGCGACCGATTAAAAAAAATAACTCGAACATTCTTTGGTTGCTCGCCGACATAGGCACCCTGCCGCTTGATCGAGACCAGATCAACCCGATAACCCCGAGCGGCAAAACCCTCCGCAATCGACAACATGACCCTTTCCGCCCCACCGCCGCCAAGATCGTTCAAAAAGATCGTCACATCAACCATCTAAAGGCCTCACCGAAGAATCGCCTGACCTTAGGGCGCTTCGAACTCGAAGAGAATCGCGCCATCGGGTGCTCTTAGGAGAGGACTCCTCTCTTTTCGGTGGATAAGCCATCGCCCCAATCACCGTGGCCACCAAAATACTGAGATTGGTGGTTTTGGTGGCCAGAATATCGCTGCCTGAGGCAATGATGAGAAACGCAAGGGCTGAAAGACGAATATTGAACGGCGCCCCTTTAACCAAGGCCGCCATCCAAAAAAGGAACGCTATGGTAAAGAAAATTAACTGGATGACGCCGAGCTGAATCAGCAAGATGACCCAAAAGTTCTCAAAATTAAACCACCCCATCCGAATTTGGGTAAGGTTCTTTACGCCTTCTGGGCCTGAACCAAACCACCATTCCTCAAGACTTAAATGCCGAAGCATCAGGATCGACTCGATCCTTGAGGAGGCGCTTTGATCCCAGTAGAGCGTTTCAAGAATACGGGTCCCAAGATCGAACGAAAAAATCATCAACAAAGCCACCAAGAAAATGAAAAGCCCAAGGAGCAGGCTGCCCATGGTCTTCTCCACACTGATGGTTCGAGATCTGATCGATGCCATTAAATCTCTTTGGTAAATCATCAACAGGAACACGACCCCGATGATCAACGCCGACCGACTGCCAAACCCCAAGAGCCCTAGCAGCAGAATCGGAATCAAGATCAAAAACACCTTCGAGGGCAACACCAGCGAGGCCAATAAGACGGGGACCGTGCGGCCTGCACTCTCAAGGGGGTGGCTTGCAAGTGCCGCTGAACGAAAGAATTCTTCCTGATGGGACTCTCCGGCAATCAGGTAGGGTAAGAGCCTCGTTCCGGTGGCGGCTTCAAAGATCCCAAGGACCGCATTCAAAAAGATCACCACAAGAATCAGATGAAACGCCCTTCTTCTGAAGGCCTCTGATTCTGATAACAGTAACCAAGCGAGAACCCCAGGGACGATGAGGCCATCGATGTAAAAAGCGACCCCCGATATCCCAAAACGGATGACGGTGAGAACCGTCACCAAGGAGGCCATCAAGGGATAAATCCACACCATCGGTTTTTGTTCTGCCACCCCATGGAGGGATTGCTGAAGGGGGCGCTGAGCCAGATAAGCCCCAAACGCCAGGAGGATCAGATAACTTGAAGGGTGGATTTTAATAAAAGGCGACCCCCCAGGGAGGTTGTAGGGAATACCCAGGAGCACCAAAAGATTGGCCGGCAGGACCATCAAGGCCAGCATCCCGCCATATAAAAGCCAACGAGACCATCGCCGATAGGCTGGATCATGGGCCTGCCGGTGGCCCCAGCCGGGACCTTTAAAGCGTCTTTCCAAAAGGTGGTTCCCGAGCTTTTCACCCCTCACAGGCGGTCTTCCTTCGAAGTCGCTCAATGATGCCTTGGCGAACGGCACCAAGATTCATGAGACCCATCATCATAAAATAGACCAAGATGCCGCTGCTAACACCTAAGGCCAGCCCCCCGACCGTGGGCGGCAAAGCCATCCATTCGATCACCCAGAACATCACCAGACACCCAAAGGCTCCTTTCAAGGCCTCTGGCCAGGAAACAAAAGGAACACTGATGTAGCGGCGGGCAAAAAAAACGCTAAGACCGATACCGAGTCCATAGGACACAATGGCGCTAATAGGGGCCCCTTCGATTCCAAGATCCGGAATCAATAGGAGGTTGGATGCCACATTCAAGATCAAGGTCACCACCAAAATCATCGCCAGGGTATCGGGTCGCTGGGTTAACTGGAAAAACTGCGCAAAGTAATGCGCCATGAAACCTTTCAACAAGGCCATCAGCGCCACCAGGGGGAGAAGACGCGCGACCCCATCACGGATCCCAGACCCCAAAAACTCAGTCGCCAAAGGCCAAGCGAGGACCACAATGCCGACCGCCATCGGCCAGGTCAAAAGCACCAAGGTCGTTGCCGCCTTCTTCATGACGAGAGCCGCCGCCTCCGCATTATGGTTCTCCATCACGTTGAATCCAACCGATGATGAGGTGACCCCGACCCACACGAAAACCATCATCAAAGGGCGATCGGCGAGCGATACCGCCGCACCATAGTGGGCCACCGCTTCAGGACCCAACAGCCGCGCCATTAAGAACCCATCCATGGTCGTCAATCCTGCAAAAAGGATACTCACGATGAGCATCGGCGCCGCATAACGCCAGAGGCTTAACAACCTGTTTTTGGAAAAATCTCGCCACCGAAAAGCGCGGCGGAGCCATGGCAGCTCAATGATCACAATCAAGAGATTACTCACCAGCAACCCTAAAATGGCCGCTTCAGGTTGCCCACCCGAACGAGTCACGAACAGGGCCCCAAGAAGAAACCCAACGATCGTCTGAAAAATTTCAAGTCGGCTATAGCGGCCAATCTCAAGACTATTTCGATGGACTTCAAGTCCGATCAGGACAAATCCCCTCACCAGAGAATAGGCGACCGTCACCCAAATCAACACCGCGGCGTCTTTAGGGATCACCGCGAAGGCTTCGATCAAACCACTGATTATCATCATGAATGCCATCAGGATGAGACAGGATCCATAGACCGTGGCCAGTAATTCGGATCGATTGCCCTCGCGGTTGGCCCTTGGAACCGAGCGGGCCGTCCCCATCAAGAAGCCACCAAAAATAAGCCATTGCCCAAGAAACTGAGAAGACAGGGCCAAGACATAGTGACCAAACTGAAACGGCGTCATCAGGCGACTGTAGATCATCAATGAACCGATCCCAACCACAGCCTGCACCAGATTCACAGGAAGATATCCCGTCAGATAACGGCGCCAATGATCAGGGTTCATGTGCTCTCTTTAAAGCCAAGACCATGACTCAAAGGGATAGCGTGACGATTTAAAAAACGCACCGTGCCCTAGGCCTTTTCATCACGACAGGGAATGGATAACAGGACCGGTATCCCTAAACTGCGCTCGACATCAAGAGGGCTCAAGTAGACCTGCCTAAAGTAGGTTCTAAAGAGAACCGCCACCAGGGCAAAGATCACCCCGACGAAGATCGCAGAGAGGGTCATGATGACGAAGAAATTGACCCCACGATGCGGGGCTGCGGGAGGCTGCATAATTCTGACGTTATCCATCCGCTGCCGGTCCATCTCTTCAAGGATGAGGGCTTCTTCGACCTTGTGTGAATAGGTCTTCAAATTCTCTTCCAGAAATTGACGCTCTAATTGGAGGGAATCAAAGGTACTTTCAAGGCGATCAAAAGACTCCAACTCCAAACTGACCGCCGCGATTTGTCCCCGGAGCGATTGCAATCGGCTTTTAAGGGCCGCGGTATCCGCGGTGCGTCTTGCAAGATCAGACTCCATTTCACCCATGACCGGGTTTCTGCCTAAGCGACGATTCGAGGAAGCGAGCGGCCGGCTGCCCGTGAGAATATGCTTCATGCCGGCAATCTGATGATCAATATCGATGACATATTGACTGTTTTCCTTGAACTTAGTGACCAGCTCATTCCTCCGCGCCTCTAAAGTCACCAGCGTTGTCCTTGCATTACTGGCGCTATCTTGACTTGAATCCTCCTTAAAATCGATCACTTCCTTAGGCGTTTTGAGAAGACCGCTTTGGAGGGCCTTGACCCGTCCTTCGACCTCTTGAAGCTTCGTTTCAGCATCAATCCGGCTGGCCGTCAATTCGGCCTTTTGTCGAACTAAAAGCGATTTTTGTTCGGGAAAAGAATCAATCTTGTGGGTGATCCTGAAGTCTGTGATCTGATGTTGAGTCGTCGCAAGACGTTCCCCGAAGCGGTCCCTTTGCTCCTTGAACATCCCAGAACGAATCTGCGAATACGTTCGGACCCGATGATCCTGATAGACCTGAATCAACGCCGATAGAGCCTCTGCCGCAACAACAGGATCGTGGTGCTTGAACGATAGATTGATGATGCTCGCATCCTTCACCGTCCAGACCTTGAGATCCTTCTCAAAGCGAATGACCGCCTGCTCCTTGAGCATCCCCTGACGCTCTAGGACCTTTTCAGCATAGAGGGTTGCCTTCGGTTCCCCTTTGATGAGACCCTTGATCGTTAAAAAGACACGGTCAAAGAGGGATAGCTTGATGTTATCGATTTTTCGGGCGAGATCCTTATAAATCACCTGAATCCCGATCTTTTCAATCGCGCTAAGTAAGAGCTGTCGGTCGTAGAAAAATTCAGACTCCGAAAGAACGATCGTCTCATTACGGACACTGAGTGCACCCGACTCGGTCCCAGGCTCCTGATTCAAAACGAATTCGCGATTAGGCAAGACCAAGATTCGGGCTTCCGCCTTGTAAACGACCCCCATCATGGCACCGATCAAAGCACCAAGGAGTAGCGTCGCCACGAAGACGTTCCGTGCCAACCTTTTTTCTCTGAACAATTTATTGAGGACGTCCCGAATTCCCGCGGGGGCCAGAGGCACTTCTAGTTCGCTGTTCATCATTGATTTCTATCCATTCTTTCAAGAGAAGCCTTTTTTGGATGGCTTAAGGTCGGATACAGGGTTCACGGCAAGGGAGATGTAGAGAGATGAAATAGCCCATTGCTGCCGATTACAAAAGGCCATAAAGCCGACCCAAAGGTCCTTTGAAGAGGCTGGATCGCCTTCAATAAGAGCCGGCGTTGTGAGAGTCATCCCGCGCTGGCTTTAGGAGGACTGGGGTCCTGATGGGCGCAAGAGTGATCCACCCGCTCTCCCATCATGATGCAATTTCTTCCATTCGCTTTGGCTTTGTAGAGGGCATCATCAGCGCACGCAATCAGTTCACGGACCTCTGATTTGACCCGTGCCATGGTGAAACCCTCAGGCTGAAGGGCTTCAGATCCGGTGAGGGTGCTCGAGACGCCTATGCTGACCGTCATAGGTTCAAGCAAAGCCTCAACCTTCGACCTTAAGGACTCAGCAACGAGCATCGCCTGATCACCTTGGGTCTTAGGCAGAAGGACCACGAACTCTTCACCCCCATAACGGGCCACAAAGTCGCCCGCTCGCCCAAGACCCGCCTTGAGAGCCTGACCTAACTTCAAAAGCATCGTATCCCCTTCAAGATGCCCAAATTGATCGTTGAAATCCTTAAAGCGATCAATGTCGATCATCAAAAGAGAAAGGCTATTGTCTTCCCGAAGCGCCCTTCGCCATTCATCCTCCAAGCGTTCCTCAAGAGCGCGCCGATTGGCAATCCCGGTCAAAGGATCAAGACGAATCATCTTTTCAAGCTTCTGCCGATACCCCTTCATCTCCGTCTCGATTTTCCTCCGGTCGCTGATATCTCTGACGACGCCCACAGCAAACTCTTCATCCTCGAAGATCATAAAGTTCGCAACCACCTCCACCGGAAAACACCCCCCATCCTTCATTTGAGTGTAGCTTTCAAGCGCAATGGACCCTCTTTTTTTGAGGGTCACCCAAAGGTTCTCCCAAATCTCAGGCGTGATCGAAGGGTCGATCATGGACAATGACATGGTCAAGAGTTCATCCCGGGGATAACCCACGGCCCTCACCGCGGCATCATTGACATAGACAAACCGGCCATCCTTCCGAACCCAATAGATGGCATCGCGGACGGTCTTCATGGCAAATTGCGACAACTGGAGGGTCTTCTTCAATTGATGCTCTTCAGTGACGTCTTCTAAGACCCCAATCAGCCTTAGGGCCCGACCCTTGTCGTCGCGCCGAATCAAGGCCTTTTCATGAACGACGGCCCAATCACCTGATTGCCTTAGAAATCGGTACGTGTATTGCCACTCGAGATCTTGCCCTTCGATCGCGGCCTTGAGACTCCCTTCAAGCGCTTCAACCTCCTCGGGATGCACGGCACGAGTGAAGGACCAGGCGGCCTCTTTAAAGTCGCCTTTGGCGTAGCCGAAGAGCGCATAAAAAGCCGCGTTCCACTGGACCCTTTGAGTGATCAAATCCCAGTCTCTGATCCCACAGGATAACGCTTCCATCGCCAAGGCATAGCGCTCTTCACTCCGCTCCAGTGATTCGAGTGCCTGGTTTTTTTCAATGGCGATCGCCGCAATCCCTGCACAGGCCTTGATCGCCTTGAGATCCTCCCGGAAAGGCGGGGTTGGCGTCCGATGATAGATGGCAAAGGTCCCAAGAATGGCTCCCTTTGAAGAGACAATCGGTTCAGACCAACAAGCGGCAAGCCCCGCTTTTGCTGCAAGATCCCGATAGGATCGCCAGTAGGGATGTTCTTGAATATTTTCAACGATCACCCGCTCCCCTCTGGCCGCCGCGGTTCCGCAGGAACCTTGCCCTTCCCCAATAGCAATCCCATGGACCGCCTGGTTATAAAAATCAGGAAGACTTGGCGCTGCACCCATCAGCAAGTGCTCACCCTCAGGATCCATCAGGAGAATGCTGCAGATCATCGCGGGATTGGAAGATTCGACATCCAGAACGAGGCCATTAAGGACCTCCTGGAGTGACGACCCCTTCACTAGACGCTGAAGGGCATCAAAACGATCATGGAGAAAATCTCGAGACTTCGATCCATCCTCACGCTCTAACAGCGAAAGGGCAAGGTGACCACTGGTGAGTCGATAGCCCTTGATATCGACCTGAAGGGAACCTCGATCAGCCATCATCAGGGTCAACGCGTTGCGATCGGTCGAGTCCCCATGAAGTTCAAGGAGATCTTGACTGAAGGCTGCTCGCTGAGGACCCTCAAAAAATTCCTTGAAAGACCTTCCCGCGAAAGTTCCGGCCTTAACGCCCAAAAGCCTTTCAGCCGCGGGGTTAGCACCCAAAACCTTGAGGGATTGATCGAGGATCAACCAGGCCTTGGGGTGATGATAAAAAAAATCGATGAGGTCTTTTGCCTGATCCCATCGCCCCTGAGTCGATCCAGGATCCCTCTTGTCAATCACGGCGGCAGCCCCCTTCGACCTTGAAGGCGATCGCTCCCAAAGCCCTTTTAGGAGATTCACCTAGAGAAGCTCACGCGGGTTCCAAAGGGCGGCCATGCCCGGGTGTTTAGACAACCCCCTAGAGCTCTTTTTACACATGGCGCGCATCGAGGATGGCCTGCAATGGATTATCGCCCTCTGCCAAGGCAAAAGCGGCACTGACCACTTCTGCATCAAGTGAAACGTCCGATTCACGCTTGATTTGCTCCAGGGCGACACTGAGTCCTAAGGCGGGTCGATAGGGCCGATGCGTCCCCATGGATTCAATCGTATCAGCCACGGCGAGAACCTTAGCACCCTGGAGGATTTGATCCGCTTTGAGCTTCCTTGGATAACCTGATCCATCGAGTCGCTCGTGATGCTGCCGGACCATTTCAGCGATCGGCCATGGAAAAGGAATATCTTTCAAGATCTGATAGCCCAATTCAACGTGCTGCTGAACCAACTGCATTTCAAGGGGGGTGAGTACCGAAGGCTTCGTCAAGATATCGGCCGGCACCCCAACCTTACCGATATCATGAACCATGGCCGCCAGATACAAGCCTTCCTTGTCGTTCTGAGACCACCCCAACTTTTCAGCGAGTGCGACTGAGATGCTGGCCACCCGGGCCTGATGGCCCGCCGTATAGGGATCCCTTGACTCCATGGTTCTTGACATGGCCTCGATCGTTGCTCGAAGCGCATCGCCCAATTGCTGCTGCGCGGCCTCCCGTTTACTGATTTCATCATCCAGTGACTGCTGCCGTTCGATATTTCGAAGACCGATTGAAATATCGTCCGCCAGACCCTCAAACAGAGCAACCTCAATCTTTCCAAAGGCATTAGGCACGGTCGCGTAGACCAAAAGCACACCGATCAACGGTCTGGGGTCATTGAATATCGGGACCGCCATAATGGATTGAAGGCCAAAGGAGACGGCACGTTCTAGTACCGGCGCTAAAACAGCCTCCTTGGCAGAGTCTTTGATGATGACAGGCTTTCCCGTCCGAACACAGGCACCCGCGGGACCCAGACCTAAAGGGGAATCCTCAGCCCAACTGACCTCAAGATGATCGGTATAGTCCACTTTAGAGCCCGCTTGTGCCTGAAGGCTGATGGTTTTAGAGTCATCTTCTTCTCGAAAACCCACCCAGGCCAGCTCATAAGGTTTTTGGGAAACAATCGACTGACAGACCCCCAGGAGCAATTGATCCTTGCGATCATTAGTCCGCAGGGCTCTGGCCGCTTTGCGATGTGCCAGCAAGGCCCATTGCAGCTTTTCAATCTCGGTTCTGCGATCAACATCATCGCCGACACCCTGATGCGATAATTCAGTCGTTAAGGCCATAGAGGGGGGGTTCTTCAGTATGGTCATTGGAATATGACTTATACTCCCTTTTGACCCGATACATCCTTGCCACAAAGGAAATTAAACCGATGCAACAGACCCTCGATGAAATCCATGAAAAGCTGATTGCTCATGAAACGGAGATCATGAACTTAAGAAAGGGGTACATGGTTGTCAATGAACGCTACACCGCCGCCCTCGCCTCCTTAAGAGCCTTGACCCTGAGCGCTGCAGAAGCCGCTAAACGCGCCTGTGTTGCGGCAGAAAGGGCTTCTACCGCGACCGAGGAGTGTGTCAAGGCCGCCACCACGGCCGCTGACAAAGAGGTGATCGAAGCCGCTGAATCTGCGGTGAAAGCCGCCTCCGCCTCCGCACAAGCCGCCATCGAGGCCGCATCGGCCGCTTCATCCGCGTCAGCGGCTGCCGCTCATGCCGTGGCGCAACAGGCGGAAGCCATCTCACTACAGGCCTCAGCAGAAGCCGCTGAAGCCACGAAACGAGCCACTGAGGCCGCCGTTAAAGCGGTTGAGATGTCAAATTCGGCTTCCGCGCTCCTCAGCAGCTTACGCGGCAAAAACAAACCCTGACGGCCTTATCATCCCTTCATGAGGCCTGATCGAGCCCCGCTTCGGCCATAGCGACGGCGCGAAACACGGCCCGCCCCTTATTGAGGGTTTCCTCCCACTCATTCAGGGGAATCGAGTCGTGAACCACCCCGGCCCCAGCCTGAATATGGAGGATGCCCTCCCGGATGACTGCCGTCCTAATAGCGATGGCCGTATCGAGATTGCCGGACCAACCAATATAGCCGACGGCCCCCGCATAGATCCCCCGTTTGACCGGCTCCAATTCATCAATGATTTCCATGGCACGGATCTTTGGGGCACCACTGACTGTCCCGGCAGGGAAGGTCGCCCGAAGCACATCGAAGGCGTTTTTACCCGGAAGAAGCCGGCCGATCACATTAGAGACGATGTGCATGACATGCGAATACCGCTCGATAATCATCTTGTCAGTGAGCCTGACCGTGCCGGTTTCAGAGACCCGGCCCGCATCGTTTCGCCCGAGGTCTATGAGCATGAGGTGCTCAGCAATTTCTTTGGGGTCTTTAAGGAGATCCTCCTCAAAGGCGAGATCCTCTTCAGGCGTTCTCCCTCGCCGCCGGGTTCCGGCAATGGGCCGGACCGTTACGGTATCGTCTTCAAGGCGCACCAGAATTTCAGGAGAAGACCCCACCACCTGGAAGGCCTCAAGATTCAGAAAGAACATATAGGGCGAGGGATTAAGGCACCTGAGGGCCCGATAAAGATCAAGCGGTGCCGCATGAAAGGGGATCGACATCCTTTGCGAGAGGACCACCTGCATGACATCCCCCTGAAGAATATAGTCCTTGATATGGCGAACCCCCTCTTCAAAACCCTCCTGGGTGAATCCCGACACAAAATCGGCTTCATCGACGGCTTTCGGTGGCCGCTTTTTTGGCGCTTCCAGCACCGTTTCCCGCAGTGACTTGATCAGGCCTTCAAGGTGGGCCTCGGCCTTTTCAAGCGCCTGAGGGGTAGAGGGATCCGCGTGGGTGATCACCAACAGCCGTCCTTTGAGATTATCAAAGACCAGGACGTCTTCAGAAACCATCAGGAGAATATCAGGGGCCCCAATCGGATCGGGCTTCGCACTTTTAAGTCGAGGCTCAATAAAATGGACCGTCTCATAACCAAAATAACCGACTAAACCCCCGGTGAAGCGAGGCAAACCTTCGATGGTCGGCACTTTAAATTCGGCCCCGAATTTTTGGATGTGCTCCAAGGGGTCCTTGACGTTATGGCTCTCGATGATGACCCCATCCCG
>RFVA01000251.1 GCA_009922685.1 Gammaproteobacteria bacterium
TTGACCCACTTTTGAGGCTTGTGCCGACCGAAAAATGACCCAGGTGTTCAACTCGATCCTGCCTACATTTCAGGCAGGAGAAAAAGGTGATCACCATGGAAATGATTGGAAAGATAAGGCGGATGCATTTCCGCGATGGCATGTCCCTTCATCAAATTTCGAAGCGGACTGGAATTTCTAGAAATACGATCCGAAAATGGGTCAGAGCACCCAAGCCGGATAACCCGCCGAAGTACAAACGGCGGGACACGCCAACAAAGTTAAGTCCTTATATTGAGTTTCTTCAGAAAGCGCTGAAGGCTGACTCTCTGCGCCCTAGAAAGAATCGGAGGAGCGCGTGGGCCCTTTTTGAGCAGGTCAAAGATCTGGGATATACGGGCTGCTACAGTCGCGTCACCGACTTTGTGCGTGGCTGGCACGAGAATGATGGTCCCAAGTCCAAGGCATTCGTCCCGCTGCAGTTTGCCTTTGGTGAGGCCTTTCAGTTTGACTGGAGCGAGGAAGGGCTTATCGTCGGTGGCATCTATCGGCGTCTTCAGGTCGCTCACATGAAGCTGTGTGCGAGTCGGGCCTTCTGGTTGGTAGCCTACCCGACGCAAGCGCATGAAATGCTTTTTGACGCTCACGCCAAGGCCTTTGCCGCCCTTGGCGGTGTTCCACGCCGGGGTATTTACGACAACATGAAAACTGCGGTGGACAAGGTACGCCGCGGAAAGGGACGCATCGTCAACACGCGCTTTGCCGTGATGTGTTCCCACTATCTATTCGATCCTGACTTCTGCAATGTCGCCTCTGGGTGGGAAAAGGGAGTTGTTGAGAAGAATGTTCAGGATTGTCGGCGTCGGATTTGGCTGGAGGCCCAGCAGAGAATCTTTGGCTCCTTCGTGGAACTCAACCTCTGGTTGGGCCAGCGTTGCCGAGAACTTTGGAATGAACTGCCGCACCCGGAATACAAAGGCTTCACCATTGCTGAGATGCTTGAACAGGAACGCGTCGAGCTGATGCCGTGTCCTGTCCCGTTCGATGGCTATGTGGAAAAGCTTTCTCGCGTCACCAGCACATGTCTCGTAGCTGTGGATCGTAATCGGTACTCAGTACCTTGCGAGTTTGTAGGCCGCTGGGTCAGTTGTCGCATTTACCCAGGGCAGATCGTGGTCGTTGCAAACGATACCGTTGTAGCAACGCATGGCCGACTCGCTGATCGGGACCATGTTCAGTATGACTGGCAGCATTACATCCCCCTCATTGAGAGGAAGCCCGG
>RFVA01000252.1 GCA_009922685.1 Gammaproteobacteria bacterium
TCCAAATCAATGACTTAAAAACGCCATAAAAAATCTTGCCCCCAAAGTTGCCCCCAAAAATATTCGCTTGGTGAAGACGTTCTGAAGCGCCCCGGAGCGTTCGTTTTTTGCTAAGGGATCATCAATTGCCTTCAAATATAGTGCACCCTACTGCGCCTGAAGAGCACATCCCATCGGGTCTTTAATGCGCAAGAATCGGTTGTTTGAAGTCGGCTAACTGGAGGATTCTCAGTCCACGGAACGGATGCATCTCTAACAAGTGAATATCGCTGGCTACGATGACGTCCGCATTGGCAGAAAGAGCCAGCTCTAAAAACTTGTTGTCTTTGGGGTCTCGGCATTCCGACACGGGTATTTCGGACTCCACGAAGATAACGGCGTCACGAAAAAGCCTCACCCACACCATCCGCTGCTCGATAGGTCTCGAGGCGTCCAACTTGTCCCGCGACAAGACCGCCGCTAATTCATTAAAGGCCGCCGCCGGAGTAAAAACCGCGTGCTCAATGAGAGCGCGACGAAGGATCTGTGCGGGTTCACGGTCTGGATTAAGACAAGCGGGAATGAGCAAACTCGTATCGAAGACAACTCTTTTACGGCCGGAGCTCATGGACAAGACTATTGATCTGTTCGAGAGTCAGATTGGGCGCATCCGCACTGGCAGACGGCATCGTTTCCATGAATTCAGCCAGCTTGCGGGCGTTGTAGTCCCGCAGAGCCTCCGCCGCTAGCCCGTATGGAAGAATCATCAGGGTTGGAGTGCCATACTGAGTGACGGCTACAGGCTCACCGCTCTTCACGATGTTGGCAATGGATCCAAAGTGATTTTGCACTTCTACGGATGAGATTGTTTTCATCGTCCTATCCTCGTCATATTAGCTAACATATTCAAGTTATACCTGTTAACCAAAAAGGCAAGCCGATGGATTTCTTCGAGCCGTCTATCAAACGGTGGTTTTTAAGACACTCCTGTCAGCAGGCATCAATCAGGTGGTCAGAAAACCTGTTGCCGAATGGCCATGGAATAGGCGGCCGAATTAGCGTGGAATACCCATAAAAAAAGGGCTCAAAGTTTGCCACAAATCAACATGGTCGGCCCAGGAAGCCGAGAGAGTTGGCGGTATAACCAACCCAATCCTTAGGCCCAAACCAAGCATCACCTGAGATTTTGAGGTGATTTGTGAGTCGTCAGCAGTACCGTAGTTCTATATTGGCGTCCGTCCATGAAACCGCCGAAAGCTTGCTAGCGTCTGGCTTG
>RFVA01000253.1 GCA_009922685.1 Gammaproteobacteria bacterium
GGGGTCACGACAAAGGCATCCCCCGCATAAGCGATCAGAGCGGTCTGACCGTCTTTTCTCGCCCTGAGAAGGTCCTCGATCTTAAAGCGGGCCCGTTCGATCCGGCTGGGTTTGATATCGGTGGCATCCATGTCATAGGAAAGATCGAGAAGGATGACCAAGGAGGAAAGATTTCGAAAAACAGGGGTTGGGAGGCGTTCAAAGGCTGGACCTCCAAGCGCAATCACGCCTAATAACCCGCCAAGACCTAAGATCCAGAGTGACCCATAACGTTTCTTCGAAGGACGATCGATCAGGATATGGGGAAGGAGCGCCGCATCACAGTAATCCAGCCAATCACCGCCGCTCGAGCGCCCTTTGAGATACCACCAGCAAAAGCCCATCACCGGGATCAATCCTAAGAGCCAAAAAGGCCTTAAAAAATGAAAGTCATTCAGGCCCATCCCTGCCTCCGATTCAAAAAGGCAAAAAACGCGGCAAGACCCATAGAGAGTCCAAGAGGCCAGGCAAAGAGTTCGATCTTGGGACGGTAATAACGCTTGTCCCTTTCAACCGGCTCCAATGCATCCAGCAATCGGTATATTTCTTCAAGTTCCTGAACATCTTTCGCCCTGAAGTAGCGGCCACCGGTTTTATCGGCAATACCCCTCATCGTTGGTTCATCAAGGTCTTGTGAGGGATTGACTTTGTGGCTTCCTAAAAGATCACGGACCACCATCTCATCCGCTCCAATGCCAATGGTGTAGACCTTGAGGCCCTCTCGCGCGGCAAGATCGGCCGCCTGTAAAGGGGCAATGGTTCCTGCCGTATTGGCCCCATCACTCAGAAGAATCAAGACCCGCTGATCCTTGGGGTTATCCTGAAGTCTTTTGACCGACAGACCAATGGCATCACCGATGGCGGTCTTATCCCCTGCAAGGCCAATCACCGATTCATCAAGAAGCGTTCTGACCGTCTTACGATCAAAGGTCAAAGGGGCCTGAAGGTAGGCCTTTTCACCAAAGAGGATCAACCCCAGGCGATCGCCCACTCGCCGCTCAATGAACTGACCGGCGACCGACTTGGTCGCGGTCAAGCGGTCGACTTTACGACCACGAAGGACAAAATCAGAGATTTCCATACTGCCCGAAAGATCGACGGCCAGCATAAGATCGCGGCCGCTCACCGCCTGCTCCAAAGGTTCACCCTGCCATACAGGACGGGCAGCGGCTGTGATCAGTAAAGCCCAGGCCAACAGCATCGGCCAGGAGGGAGG
>RFVA01000254.1 GCA_009922685.1 Gammaproteobacteria bacterium
GAAAAATACATCTCCAAAACGCCCTCTCCCAAAAAGCCGGCACTCAAGGTGACCAGTTTCGTTGGAGCCTGGCTCTTGCTCATGAACTTTCTAGCGAGATACCCCCTCCGCCTGAAACCAATCGCTACCTCAATAAGGCGAGAGAACTTGCAGGCCATGATGAATCTTTAAAAATTCGCCTAGCACTCACCGAGGCCTTTTTTTTAGCAAAACAAGAACCCGAACACCTGAGCAAGACCTTAACATCGCTTGCCCAACAGATTGATGAGCGCCCCAGTTCAAAAGAGAGAGCCTCCTTCCATATCGTTTTGGCTAAGACAGCTAAAGATATCAGCCAGTGGCTCCCAGAAGAGGCCCGAAACCTTAAGGCTGTTCGCTTTAGGAGCCTCAATCAGGCCATCGACGATGCGGGTGACATCGTTCGACTGAAACTCGAAAGCTATCTCGAACTGGCCACGCTCTACCAGGAGGATCAACGTCCTGAGGATGCCATTAAACTTCTCGCCCGAGGGATCCGGGAAGATGAAAAGCAAGAAGCCCCCGACCTTCTGTGGCAAATGAGATTTCAAGAAGGCCTTCTCTTGAAGCAATTGGGCAAACCTTCAGAAGCACTCGATGTCCTTCAAAAAGCCACCGAAAATCTAGCTTTGGTTCGAAGTGACCTTCCGACCGAAAGGACAAACGGCAAAGCCTGGTTTACCGAATACGTCGAACCCCTTTATATGACTTTAGCCGATCTGTTGCTCATAAGATCTGGGGATTCCAGCTTACCTGCGCAATCGCAACGGGATTTAAGAGTGAGGGCCATTTATGCCTTGGAGGAAATCAATCGAGCGGACCTCGACGATTTCTTGGGGCACCGCTGCGGTCTCGGCACAGATAAAAATAAGTCTTCGGATGTCTTTCGATTCAGGCAGGAAGATCTCGCTATCCTTTATCCCATCGTCTTTAAAGACCGTCTGGAACTCTTGCTGATTAAAGGCGATGTGATTCATCAAGCGACGGTTCGCGGAATCCATCAAAGAGCGCTATTAGGTCGCGTCGATGCCTTTCTGCATGCGTTAAATCGACCCGACAGTCATCCTTTGACACCTGGCCGCGAACTCTTTGATTGGTTGATTAAGCCCCTTCATCAGGAGCTGCTTAGCTCTCAAATCCGGCATCTGGTTATTGTCCCGGACAAAATCTTGAGGAAGATTCCCTTTTCTGCACTCCAAGATGAAAACGGCTTTTT
>RFVA01000255.1 GCA_009922685.1 Gammaproteobacteria bacterium
GCGAGGAGGGTATGGATCCCTCGCGTCCTATCGGGTCGTTCGCGGGGGCTATGGGTCTTGGCCAGTTCATGCCCAGCAGTTTCTTGAAATATGCCGTGGATTTCGATGGGAACGGCCGGAAGGATCTTTGGGATCCCGAGGATGCGATTGGCAGCATCGCGCATTATTTCGAGGCTTACGGTTGGCAAAGTGGTGAACCCGTCGTCACCGAAGCCCTCGTGATGGGCGATGTAGCACCAGAGCTTAAGACGGGGTTTGAGACCCGTTACAGTCCCTCAACGCTTAGAGATTATGGCATTCGGCCGGCCCGGGGGGACGTTTCCGGTGAGACCAGTTTGCTTGAATTGAGTACCACGACGGGCAACCAGTATCTCCTGGGTTTTCCCAACTTTTATGTGATTACCCGGTATAACCACAGCACCTATTATGCCTTGGCGGTTTATCAGCTGGGCCAGGCGATAAAGCGGCGATATGTGGGCGCTGAGTAATCCTTCGTCCTCAGGAGTGTGAAGGGGTTCAAGATCCCGTTGGGTGGCCTTTGGGGTATTCAAAACGCAGCAGATGTCCGGATCCCTTCATGATGTGCTGCCAGGCGTCCACCGCGAACTCCAAAATCGCAATCCCCGTGGTGGGGAGATGTGAAACGCCGGCGCCACTCAGGTCGTTGATGAGATCGGTGAGGTCTGGATTATGGCCGATGAGGTAGACCCGATGCCAGCGGTCGTCAAGATCATGCACGGCGCTCATTAGCCCCTTCGTCCCCTCTTCATAAAGGTCACCCCGGATCTCGATATCGTTTGCGGGATGATCCACCGCCGCTGCGATGAGGTCAGCGGTTGTTCTTGCCCGGAGTGCGGGGCTTGAAAGGATATGATCGGGGGGATAGCCCCACGCCTTCAGGAGGGCCCCCATCCTTGGAGCGTCTTTGAGTCCTCTTGGATTCAAAGGCCGGTCTTGGTCCTTAAGGCTGGGATCGTCCCAACTCGATTTGGCGTGTCGAATAACGACGAGCTGTTTGATGGCGGTTCCTCGGTGAATTTTGATAGGCGCTTCGGGCGTCATAGAGGGTCGGTGTTTTGACGTTCTTTGGAGCCTCAGGCCGCGCTATACTAACCCAAACATTTTGGCGGTTGGAATCCGGAGTGGATGATGGCTCGACCTGTTGCTGTTGTCCTTCCAAATGTTTGCCATGACGAATGGAGAACTGATCTTGACCTTAGTTGATAGGA
>RFVA01000256.1 GCA_009922685.1 Gammaproteobacteria bacterium
GGACAAGGATTCGAACCTTGGTTGACGGAGTCAGAGAGTACAAATCCTGAACCCACCGCTTTGATTACAAGAACTTACACCACTTTTTGATTCTGGTGCTGAGCAGATTTACATACAAATAAACTAATTAGAATCAATTGGTTGGCGAATTGCGCTTTAGTGGTGCCGGATAAAATGCTGTTCGCCTGCTTCCCAACAGTTCCCAGCAGCCTTTAGCATTCCCCAATTTTCCCAGTGTCGATTTAAGGGACGCTTGAGCAATCAGACTGGAAAGCGATATTGGTTCAACCCAATATGACCGATGGGCTCTGGAACATACATCACCAAGTTCCCATCATCTTGCAAAGCCAAGGTGATGTTCCACTTCTTCGGCAGTTTTTTGGTTATTTCGCTAAGGTGCGGGAGAAGCACCTTCATTTCCTCGACGGGAATTGCGAACGCCTCATTTCGATCTAGCATCCCCAGCATAAGCACCAGTTCCATTCATCCCTTCTTAGCCTTCAATTAAAGTCACTGGCTCAGGAATGCTCGAGAACGGTAGGGTTATGGTTTAATTTCTTCCAAGCTGCCAGGGTAATACCGCTAAA
Source organism: Gammaproteobacteria bacterium (assembly GCA_009922685.1). Taxonomy (GTDB): domain Bacteria; phylum Pseudomonadota; class Gammaproteobacteria; order Methylococcales; family Methylococcaceae; genus UBA6136. The sequence continues at coordinate 588 of RFVA01000256.1, forward strand.
GCCAAGTTGGGAATCACATACCGGCATCGCGAACAATTTGAGCACAAGTGCCTTTCACAATATCCCCTTTATCGATCAGAGCAATGTTTCCAGTTCCGACACAGCTGATTTGATCACCGCCATGCCCGTCTCGCGCATCAAGCACGGTGTTCCCCACTCCCCCGACCAGCTTATCCTTGCCAGGGCCACCCTCTAACCGGATTCTTGTGTTACCAATGGCCGATAGGGAATCATTACCTGGACCGCCCCTAGCAACGCTATCAACTCCTGAAATACCTATCTGATCGTCATCCTCGCCACCAGAAACATAGGAGAAATCACCACTAGCAGTGATTTTGTCATTGCCCGGACCACCATAGTAAAAAAGCCCGTTTTGTTCTTCTACCATCAAATCACCACGCTTAGTGCCCCAGTAACTTCCCCCTTTCAAGGATTTATCAAGTCCATTCTTGCGGCACACGATCTGTGATTTTAAAGTCCCGCCTGACATTGCCATCGTCCCATACACAGAAATCCCGGACCGAACGGGGACAGTCCGAGCGTTATTTGTCGTGCCCAGCGAGAGCACTGAAGTCTCCATCAAAATAAAACCCGAAGGGCACTTGGCATCTAAGGCAGCAATATGACCTCCGGCAAAG
>RFVA01000257.1 GCA_009922685.1 Gammaproteobacteria bacterium
GTCCTCCCTGAAGTATGGTTTTGACCAAGGAGGATTGGATCGATGGCAAGGAAAAGACACACGGCAGAAGAGATTGTCGCGAAGCTACGGCAGGTCGATGTGCTGATGGCACAGGGCAAGCCAGTCGCGGATGCGGTGCGGGCGATAGGAGTGACGGAAGTTACATACTACCGCTGGCGTAACGAGTATGGCGGGCTTAAGGGCGACCAGGTTAAGCGGTTGAAAGAGCTGGAGTCTGAGAACACGCGGCTTCGGCGGGCGATCTCGGACCTGACGCTGGACAAGCTGATATTGCAGGAAGCCGCGCGGGGAAACTTCTAAGCCCCGCACGTCGCCGCGCGTGTGTGGACCATGTTGTTGCCGAACTGGGTGTACCGCAGAGGCGGGCATGCCGGGCTCTGGGACAGCATCGGTCCACGCAGCGAAGGATGCCGACAACGCCCGACGATGAAGTGGCTTTGACAGCCGACATCATCGAGTTTGCCCGCCAGTATGGCCGCTACGGATACCGCCGGATCACGGCGCTTCTGCGGGCATCTGGGTGGATGGTGAACAGGAAGCGTGTTGAGCGCATCTGGCGTCGTGAGGGGCTGAAAGTCCCAGCGAAACAGCCCAAACGGGGTCGGCTCTGGCTCAACGACGGATCGTGCATCCGTCTGCGGCCGGAGCGCCCCAACCATGTGTGGTCCTACGACTTCGTCGCGGACCGCACCCACGATGGAAAGGCATTCCGTATGCTCTGCATCATCGATGAGTTTACACGTGAAGCGATTGCCATCCGTGTGGCCAGGTCTCTGAAGTCCACGGAGGTCATCGAGGCGCTGTGCGATCTCTTCGTCGAGCGAGGCGTTCCCGCCCATATCCGGTCTGACAACGGCCCAGAGTTCGTTGCCCTGGCACTTCGGCGATGGATTGCCGCCGTGGGTGCCAAGACCGCCTACATCGAACCAGGCAGTCCCTGGGAAAATGGCTACTGCGAAAGCTTCAACGGAAAGCTTCGTGATGAGCTGCTCAATGGTGAGATCTTCTACACGCTGAAAGAGGCAAAGATCATGATCGAAGCTTGGAGACGGCACTACAATACCGTCAGGCCGCACTCATCGCTCCGGTACCGTCCACCAGCACCAGAGGCAAACTGCTGGCCGTCGGATCAGTTCGCCAGCAGGGCGCTAGCGCAAGCCCCGTCACTAAACTAACATT
>RFVA01000258.1 GCA_009922685.1 Gammaproteobacteria bacterium
CTCAGCATGCCGTTGAGATTTCTAGCGGTGGTGAGCCGTTGTTTCTGATCTCCGAGGTGGAAACCTTTGATTTCTAAACCGACCATCGGATTTAACATAATCACAGAGGGAGCAAATCAATGTCTAACTCTATCAACAAACTAAAAAAGGTGGCTTATAAAAGCATTAGGTGGCTGAGTCTGCTGCCTGTTGTCTTTTTGGTCGGATTAATGCCGACTATTGTCCAAGCGCATCGCGGTGCGCCTGACGAGGCCGATGCTTGCGTTACGAGGGTTGGTTTTGAACGAGTCCATTTCACGGCCTATACCCCGACTCTGTCAGGGGATCGGGAATATTGCAGCATCATTCCCGAAATCGGCCCAACTAATTTGGTGTTCGACTACGAAGGTAAAAGTCTGCGCAATGTCAGCGTGGAATTCGAAATCACCAAAGAACCTGAAGGGCAAAGGGTTTTTTATCAGCAGCCGAAAAAAGTTAAAAACGGCACTTTCGATAGTTTGGTCGATTTTAGTCAGTATGGTGCTGGTAATTATTTGGCTCACATCGCTATTGTCGACAAGGATAAGCGTCTTGATACTCATATTCCGTTCTCTGTTGGCCTGGAATCGGTTCCGGGAAAAAGCTATATGCTGCAGATTGTGATGATCGGAAGCTTGTTGTTGCTGGCTTATATATTACTGAAGTTAGCGAATAAGGAAGCGATCAATCACTCACCTGAGACATGATCGAATGGTACAGGCGAGTCAAACGAACTTAGGGAATCACGGATCAATGCGGTTATGACTCACGCGCGAGTCCCAAAACCTAATTTTTTGAAAAAACCTGGATTCAATGGTCATGAATCACGCTCGATTTGTCGAAAAATGACGGTTTTCACGCCCCGCGTTGATTTTTGGGCGCACTGACGCTGATAGTTCATGCCAGTCCCCCAGCCATTACCTTTTTGCGGGTCATGTATACGTTGGCCAAAGCAAACAGAACTCGCCATTGGCTTTCGTTCTTCGCAATGCCGCGATAGCGGGTTTTCCGATGGCCAAAGAGATTCTTGACGATGTGAAAGGGGTGCTCCACGCGCGCCCTGACGCTGGCTTTCAGTCGTTCCGCGTATTGGGTCAGTCCTTTGACTTCGCCCTCAGGGAGCTTCTTCACCTGGCCGCGCTTACGGGCAACCTGCCAATCAACATCCTTGCC
>RFVA01000259.1 GCA_009922685.1 Gammaproteobacteria bacterium
CGCCATCGCATTGATGGTGAGATCCCGCCGAATCAAATCCTCTTCGAGGGTCACATCTGGCGCGGCGTGCACCAAAAAGCCATGATAGCCGGGCGCTGTTTTTCTTTCCGTCCGTGCAAGGGCATATTCTTCATGCGTTTCTGGGTGGAGAAACACCGGGAAATCTTTACCGACCGGCCGAAATCCTCTAGAGAGCATCGCCTCTGGGGTCTCGCCAACGACCACCCAATCACGCTCCTTGACCTCCCGCCCAAGGAGCTCGTCGCGAACTGCGCCACCGACCAGATAGACCTTCATCTCGCTCTCAATTCCAACGTCATTGACTCAAGACGTCCATTTTAGCCTCAACGAGCCCATGAAAAGACGGGGTGCCGATGATCCCCGATGAACTCTAGTCTCAGCCGGGTTGCGCTAAAATACCTGCATTGAGAGCGCTGTCTCTTGTTCAACACCATCTCGACATGTCTTTGAAGCCGCGGATCGAACTCTTTTACTGCACTCAATGCCGCTGGCTGTTAAGGGCCGCATGGCTGGCCCAAGAACTCCTCACCACCTTCGAGGAGGAGCTCGGCGGCGTCACCTTGATCCCTTCAACCGGCGGGTGCTTCGAGGTGAGGCTTGAAGACGCTCTCATCTGGTCGAGAGCCATAGAAGGCCGGTTTCCAGAAGCGAAGGAAATTAAACAACGCGTTCGGGACCTGATTGCGCCGGATCGAGCCTTAGGTCACTCAGACCAAGGATGAAGCCTCTTCAAAAACTGTCCTTCCCCTTCTTTCGAACCTGCTCGTAAAAAGCATCCATGACATCGACAAACGACTCCTCCTTATCCCAGAAGGAGGGATAGTTCCCCCCCTTTCGAATGAGAATACCGGAGACACCGACGGGCGGTGGCGGTTCCACCCCCGCGGGAAGCTTACGCTGACCGCGCCAGAAATCCCTCAGTGAAACCGTCTGCGGCCGATCTATGACCAACGGACGGGTAAAAAAGGACGCTCTTGGCATCGGCGGCTCTGGGGTTTCATCCAAGGCCGAAGCCAGCGCGGTTCCAAGGGGTGTCGCCTTGAGCCTTCCAATCAACTGCGCCCTTGAAAGTCCGCGAAGCTCAAAGAGCATGAAGGGATCTTGATCTAGCCGGCTGGCGAGAAGATAAAAGAGGGCCGCGATATGCTTGCAGGGGGTTTCA
>RFVA01000260.1 GCA_009922685.1 Gammaproteobacteria bacterium
AGCATGGCGTCGAGCACCCGCTCATCCAGCGGGGTCGTGGCATTATGATCCAAATAGATCATAGGCCATAACGCTTAGAGTCGAACACCTCGCTGCAGAGGCCGCTCGATGGACCCCATGACCACCTGCTGATCCTGACGCTCGGCCACCGCCCGGACACTGGAGCGCCCAAGAACATCTTCGAGGGTGATCGAATCAAGATACTGACGAATCTGGTCACTGAGACCCATCCAAAGATCATGAGTCAAACAAGGTTGGGAATTTTGGCAGTTGGCTTCGCCGCCACAGCGCGTCGAATCGATGGTCTCATCAACCGCCGCGATAATCTCTGCAATGCTGATGGCGGCCGCCCCCCGACAAAGCTGGTAGCCGCCACCAGGACCCCGAACACCTTCGACCATCCCCGATCGGCGCAAACGAGCAAACAGCTGCTCGAGATAAGAAAGGGATATTTCCTGACGCTTGGCAATATCGGTCAAGGTCACCGGATTTTTTTCGCCGTGATAAGCGAGGTCGAGCATCGCCGTAACCGCATAGCGTCCTTTGGTCGTCAAGCGCACGGCGCATCTCCATCAAAATCAGGGCCAAATAGATCGTCTGAGATTCACATATCCTAGGAAAATAGTCAATTATTCGAGGGCCGCCAACAGCCCTCAGTCTCAGCTGTCTTTTGAAGACCCCCAGCGAACCACGTATCATGCACTCCATGCTCACCCAAAGTTATCCTGTCCTTCGAAGGATCTGTGTCTTCTGTGGCGCCAGCCATGGGCGCCATCCAGTCTATGGAGAGGTCGCTAGCCGTCTCGGGGAGACCCTGGCTCATCAGGACATCGAACTCGTCTATGGCGGAGGTAATGTTGGCTTGATGGGGGTCATCGCCGATGCCTGCCTCAGATCGGGCGGCAAGGTCACGGGCATCATTCCTAAGAGCTTGGTGGGACGCGAAATCGATGGGGAGCGCGTTGAGCATCGGGGGGTCACCCACCTTGAAGTGGTGGACTCCATGCACACTCGCAAGGCGCGCATGGCCGAACTGGCCGACGGCTTCATGGCCCTCCCAGGAGGCTTTGGAACCCTCGAGGAGCTTTTTGAAATCCTGACCTGGGCTCAGCTCGGGTTTCACCAAAAACCCATTGGACTTCTGAACACCCAAGGCTACTTTGATCCCCTT
>RFVA01000027.1 GCA_009922685.1 Gammaproteobacteria bacterium
CCTTCGAACGTTCGAAGGCCCCCTTATTATTGCTTGAGGCCGAAGAGGATCAGGCCGCTACGACCCCAACGAGGGCAATCGCCGCAATCCATCCTATCGCAAGCGAAAAGCCCCAAAGAAGTCCATCAACCAGATTTTGAAACAGTCGAAACATGATCATCCTCCTAAATGATGAGAAGGATGATCATGACGCCACCGAGATTGAAGGTCAAGCCTCTCTAGAAGACGAACAAGACGACTTAAGCGCGCTCTTTGGCTTCCATCATCATCTCATCCGTTCGGCGCAGTCGAAGCGCCAAAATCCGCATGACTTCGAGCGCAAACCCAGGCGTCTCGGCAACCAGGTATTCAAATCGCTTCCGATCCACCACCACAAACTTAGAATCCGTGACCGCGGTCGTCGTATTCACTCGAGGAGAGCCGTCAATAACCGCCAACTCACCGACAAAATCACCCGGACCTATCTCCGCAAAGAAAAGGCCTTGACGCTCAATCTTGGCCTGCCCCTCGATGAGCACATACATCGCCTCCCCAATATCCCCCTCACGCAAAAGGACTTCACCACTTTTGATTTCGAGAAAATGAGGGTCATGCTGAAAAAGTTCGTAAAACATCATCGTCTAACCTCCCAACATCATGGTTTTTGAGCTTTTTATGCGACTTCCCTTGAAGGCTCCATCTAGAAAACCTCACGGAAAATCAACACGTTTCAACGGGTCGAAGCCGTCTTCGCCAAAGGCAGTCCACGAATGGCCTCCGCGACCTCCTTCGCGAAATCATGCAAGGCGAGATTCATCGCCGAGACGGTCGCATCGTAGCCATCCCCTTGAGGCTTTGTCCGGTAACTTTTCTCCCGGACCAAAAGTTCCGATTTCCCATCCCCACTAAGGACTGACCAACGCACTCTTAATTCAGCATCCCCTCCCTCGATGCGGTCGAACCGAATGACCTTGACAATCACCTGGGCATCCACCTCGACTGCCCTCCGCCAAGGAAAAGAGACGACCCTCCGGCTTCCTAGATAGTTCGAGAGATCCTCCGTGAGACACTGAATGGCATTCGCTTTCAAAGGCTCAGCCCAGCGATCAAAATCGGCGACAAAAATTTCGTTCTGGCCACTTCGGGTCACAATCTGTGGCCGATCCAAATAATCTGGGAAGTCCATCGGGCCGACCCCAATGGCGACTTCCCGACCCTTGAAGTCATGCGGGGAGCGATCCACAGAAGCCCCCGACAGCACATAAAAACGAGGCTCCGGGCTGCTACAACCGCCTAGGAAAAAGAACCCCAGAAACGAGATCCAAACCCCATAGATCAACCACACACGATGGGACATCATTTACCTCCCTTACCACCCTTACCTTGCAACAAGGCTTCAGGATGTCTTTCAATGTATTCCGTTAAAACTCTGATGGATCGAGCTGATGCCGCCAACTCTTCAAGGGCATTCGACATGTCAACGGCCATGGGAGCACCAGGCTGTATCTGCTCGAGGACCTTGATCGTTGAGCCCATCGCCTTTTCTACACTCGCTGCTAGATTGACGATCTGCTTATCAGCCGTTTGAGTCAGTTGACGAATATCGTTCATCGCGAGATTCATGGCGCGGATGGTGTCCTGAAGTTCAGGGGTATTCAGCAGCCGATTGCTGCCCTTGAGCGTCCCCAAAAGCTCCTGACCAATCTTGTCGAGCGGCAAACGCTTTAGACTCGCAACAACCTCCGTGACATTTTTCTGGAGCTCATCCACCACCGAAGGTAAGGTCGGAATCTCTGGATATAGGCCCCCATAGAGCAGCTTTTTGGGGGCCGCTTCTTGATAAAAATCGATGTCCACATACAACTGCCCGGTGAGCAGGCTCCCTGTTTTCAGGCGCGCCCTAAGGCCTTGCTCAACCATTTTCTCGATACCAGGGTGGCGGCCCGCATCAATTTCAGCCTGATGGGCCTTCATGAATCGACTGATCTCGTTCTCGCCCCCAATGGGAATCAATCGCTCAGGGTCGACTTCCACGACGACTGGAATCCGAACTTTCTGGGTCTTAAAATTGATATCAAGACGAATATCGGTGACCGTGCCGATCCGAATACCCTTCAGTTCGACCGGCGCGCCGACATTCAAGCCGCGGACGGAGTCCTCAAAATAAAGGAGGTAAGGCTTTCGAAGTCTGTAGGAACCCTCGGCGATCGCATCGAGGTCCTTATGGAGACGGAATTTAGTCCCAGAGTCTGCTGGTTGGGCCTCTTGAACATTGAGGTTGGGTGACTCAAAGGCGATCCCTCCCCCGAGGAGTGACATCAAAGAACCGACCTTGAAGTTAACACCCTGCGCCCCCATCGAGAAATCGACACCATTGATTTGCCAAAATCGACTGTCATTTCGAATCAGCTGATGGTACGGGGCCTCCACAAAGATTTCCGCCTGAACACCCTGGCGATCATCCGCTAAGGCGACATCAACTACCTGCCCGACCTGAATATCCCTAAAATAGATGGGCGTTCCGTACTTGAGGGGACCTGCATTCTCAGCCATCAGGGTAAAGGAACGGCCGGGGGTCTCGGGATTGATTCGTGGCGGCTGATCGCGACCTTGGAATTCACGAACCGGGCTACCCGCGCTAAATTCAACCCCGATGTAGTTGCCAGCCATCAGGGTATCTAGACCTGAAACGCCACTGAGACCTAATTGCGGCTTACCCACTTCGACATCCTTGAATTTGATCTTGCTCTTTCCAGCCTCAAGACCCGGCGCCTCCTTGAAATGGATCGTGATGATGGGCCCTTCAGCGCTCAGGGTTTTATAAGCCAACCAGATCCCAATCAGGAGTGCGAGCAGGGGAATCAACCAGACCAGCGAAAGCCCCCTCGATTTTTCGATGACCGCTGTCAACAGAAGGGAACGATCCATCGGGCCTCGCCCCGAAGAATCACGTTCAGTCGACTTCATGAGGCGTCTCCATGGCATCCCAAATCAAACGTGGATCAAAACTGATGGCCGCGAGCATGGTAGAGACCACGACACCACCAAAGGCCACAGCGCCCGGCCCTGCAGTGATCGTCGCAAGGGCACCCACCTGCACCAAAGCCACCAAAATGGCGATCACGAAAATATCAATCATGGACCAGCGACCAATGGTTTCGGTCAGTCGGTAGAGGGCCGTGCGCTCCCTTGGGCGCCAGTGCGACTTCATCTGGACGGACAACAGGAGAAAGATCAGCACCAACAATTTGAGAACTGGAACGGTAATACTGGCAAAAAAAACCAGTAAGGCCAGAGGCCACATACCCCCAATTAACAGCGCTTTCACCCCACTCAGAATGGTATCTGCCTCGGCACGACCCGTCATCACGACCGTCATCACCGGAAGCACATTGGCGGGAACATAAAGAAGACAAGCCGTTAGGGTCAAGGCCCAGGTTCGCGCCAGACTCTCAGGCTTTCTCGGATGAAGCCGGCTACCACAGCGACAACAAAGACCATGCGCCTTAAGATTCCGGGCATCGTTCAGCCTTTTGCAATCATGACAAAGAATGAGCCCAAGAGCCAAGGCGGTTGATGGGGTCCCGCTCATGCCCCATTCTCCAACCTCATCCAAATCGCATGTTCATCCAAAGACGCATCGGTTGCCGCCATAAAAAGGATTAATCCACCGAATGAATAAAGGGCAACACCGGGTTGAATCGATGCAAGGTCACCGAGTTTGACCATGGCCACAAGAATACCCAACATAAATACTTCGCTCATAGCCCAGGGCCTCAAGATTTCCATCCAGCGGAAAATGCGAGCGGCCCCTAAGAGCCTTCGACCAAACCATAAGGGCAACAGGACATATAAAACCGAGATAATTCTAAAGAGAGGGGCAATAATGGTGACCAACAACACGAGCCATGCAATTTCCCAAAAACCTTGATCGTAAAGGGCATGGACCCCCGTCGTAAAAGCACCAACTTGCTCACGACCAGCGATTTGGAGCTTCAATAGGGGAAAGGTATTGGACAGGACAAATAGAACGAGGCTGGTCAGCGCCAGGGCGATGGAATAATCGATCCCATGGGCCTGATGTTCCATCAGGACAGCGCCGCAACGGCTACAACGCGCCTTTTCGCCCGGCGCCAGAGACGGCAGCGGAAAAACCAGGTCACAATCAGGACAGGCCAACAACGTATGCGCTTGCTCCTGCAATAAAGTCCCGCCGCCGGCATCCGGTGGTGGTGTTTTATTCGTAAGATGAGACATCATGCGAATAATCTACCATCTTTGTTTGACCGATTTAGGAAGGCCTTTTTTGATACCCCCCTGGAGCCATATCAAGAGCGCCTTATCACCGAGGGTTCCCTATCGAAAACCGAAAGGAATGATGGCAAGAAAGAAACGATCTGGTAGCAGCCTCACCCGAAGGAGTAAGGCTGCTTCCGAAGATTCGGCAAAAGACCTGATTAATGGGTACGGACCGGATAGAAGGGCCACCGCTCAACGTGAAGGTATTTTCTAATCGGAGATTTGATCACTGAAAGGCACAGGGCGATTGAAAAAAGACACCAAACGGCCGCGTATTCGTTGGGATCCCGCGTGGTCAAAATAGACAGGATAGGTCCCATGAAAATATGGAAAACAACAAATCGCCATGAGCCATAGATGAACGGCATCACGAAGCCCACCAAGATGTAGGCGATGCCATGAAGACCATAGAACAGACCCGGTACAATTTGCGAGAGATCAATCGCCAAGCCATTGAGCGGTAACTGCCATGCAATGTGCCAATCACCCGGAACGGAACAAGCCTTATCACCACAAAAGGCCTCAATTCCGACCACGCAATGTCCTGCCCAGGCGAAGGGATACATCTTCACCATCATCGCAATAGCCCCCACCGCACAAAGGCTATAGACCGCCGTGCTGATTTTTTTCTTTACTTCATCAGGGATGAAATACATCGCCACCATATTGACAAAGAAGGGCTGAAACGCGATGTGCAGATAGCCAAAGAGCGTCAGTATTTGATTGGGGGGTGCATCACATAAGTTGATGTAAGCATAGGTCGCCGCCTGCAAAAGCTCCATGCAGGCGAAATAAGTCAAAGGAACCCACAACTCCTTGGATTCACCCTTGTAGGCCACATACGTTGCGGTCCCGAATCCAACCGTCGCTAAGACCAGGGAAGCCTCTCCACTCCAGCACATAAGCCAATCTCCTTATCAATATCATTTATTATTATTTTTTTCGCCTATAAAAACGAAGGCGAGCCTTCATGAGGCTCGTCTTCGCACACTGAAAAGCGATTCGCGTTCCAATCATGGGCGTCAAAATGACCCGCGGGCCTGCATACCCGCCATAAACCGCGCATTCTAACAAGTTTGAGGCGCCTTCTGCGAGGTAAAGAATAAAGAGAAGCACGATCTAGATCCCCTCATGAAAGGGATTCATTCGATGAAAGCTTTTCGCCTTAAAAAACCTCAAACGCTCACCGCCTGGCATATTCTCCCTCCGTGAAGAGAAGACGGTATGTCGAGGGTTTTTTAAGACGCCAAAACCGCCGTACCGAGGAAGCCCTTATCAAGGTTCAAGCCCCCTGACTTCCCCCTCAAAGAGATTGCCAAGGTCAGAGAACTTCTTATATTCGATAGAATCCAAACGCGGGAGAATGGAGCTAAACGACCATCAACCCGTCATTTGAAGGGCTAAACCATCAAATCCTAAGGAGCACCGTGTTTCATCTTGCATACATCAGTAAGGCCTCCCACCCCATGACCCGTCATGAGCTTGTGAATCTTCTGGCCAAGGCCAAGGGCAAGAATGAGCGGAATGGGATTACCGGCCTGCTCCTTCATAAGAACGGTCGATTTGTTCAGGTCCTTGAAGGGGAAGAGGACGTTGTGAGGCCGCTTTTCGACCTGATCCGCCTAGATCATCGGCATACCGAGGTCACCATCCTGATCGAGGAATCGATTGCTCAACGTCAATTTTTTGACTGGTCCATGGGTTTTCATGACCTCGACAGCAGCGATATCTTGGGACTTTACGGAAATTCAAAACCACTCGGAAAATCCCTCGACATCGAAGGATTCAAAGAAAACCCAGGGGCCTGCCTGACTCTGCTTCAATTTGTGAGGGACCTCCACCTCACCCGAACGACAGATAAATCGAGGCCACCTTCACAGCCAAGCCTGCCTTAGCCTTATGCCGTAAATCTTTACGGCATACGCGATCCATCGATCAGCATCAAACCCTGATGGATGATCATGACCCAGGCCGTGAACCAAGACCCCAAAGAGCGCGCTTTTAACCCCCTTTGGAATCTCGCGCGTCATGGGTGGGCGATTGCCCCTTCTTATCCATTTTCATTTCTGGAAAGGCATCGCACCCCAGCATCCAAAAAAAACACGACGCCATAGCAACATACTGAAGTAGAACGCTCATTTTTCTTAACATCACTTACTCCTTTTCGGGGCAAAAAAGCCAGATCTCAGGCCACAAAAAACCCATAAGACCAAGCATGCGTTTTTGAATCTTCAAGCGGATGTGTCTATACCTTATGCCTTGAATAAGGCTGCGATCAAGCGATCGCCCCAGGGGAGTCATCGCCGCTCTTGGCGCCAACAAACGAAAAGGGGGATGCCATGAAGTCCATCAAAGAATACCCGTCGCGCAGGGACCCAGAAGGAGACGCTCATGCCTGAGATTGTAGGGAACGTCCTTGGAATCCTCTTTTCACTGATTGCCGGCGGGTTCGCTTACGGCTCCTTTGAAAAGGGGGTGATGGTGTTCCTAGCCATAGCCTATGGATTTTGGATCATCATCCTCATCTCAGACCTTGGGAAAAGGCCTCGGATGGAGGATCCTTTTTGCCGGCAACTAGGGCCAGACCTATTAAAGGCCTATAGGCGCTATCATGTGGCGATTGACTTTCCGATGGCCGGTCAGATTTATGCCGCCCTCCTGAATATGCTGCGGGTCCTAGGGCTTCTTTGGGGTGGGCTTTGTATCTGGAAAGACTTTTACCTTGCTTCAGCCGGGGCCTTTGCCTATTTCGCTCTCTAAAATCAGCGACATTATCAAAGCCAAAGATCCAAGCCGTCATCAAACGCCCGATGTTGGAGACAAGAATGAACAGTGATGTTGCAGAATTGTTCCGAAAGATCAGCGTCGGCGTCTATATCGTCGGTGTCGCAAGCCCCGAAGAACAGCACGCCTTTACCGCGAGCTGGATCATGCCGGTTTCTTTTAACCCTCTTCTTTTAGCCTTGAGCATCAACCCTCATCATCGCTCCTACTCGATCCTTAAAGGGTCCCCGCAATTCTCTGTCAGTGTTCTGGGTGAAGATCAAATAGATCTTGCCGCACATTTTGGCTTGTCGAACTCCGAGAAGCAGCTCGACCCTTTTAAGATCGAAAACGGCCTCGGTGGTTGCCCTATTTTTAAAGAGGCACTGGCTTTTTTTGAGTGCCGAGTGACTCATGATTTTCTAGCGGGCGACCATCGGCTGATTTTAGGCGAGGTCGTAGATGGACGCCTTAATGACCCATCACGATCACCCCTGCTTTATCAATCGACCGGGGACCTCGATCGGGCATCGGCGTTTTATCCCAAAGACTTCAGAACCTCTGACGAAGAGCAAAGATAGAATCTTAGAGCCGCTGATAACAAACGGGGACCGAAGTCCCCGTTAATTTACCCAAGATGGATCAGTGACCCATCAATGGACAATGCCTCCTTGTGGTGGTTCACGCGGAGGGAAAATCGCCGCTTTTTCAGGTGAATAACCATGCAAATGTGGCTTAAGCGCGTTGAAAGTAGATGGCTTTCCACGGTAGCAGCCAGGTCCATAGGGGTACTGGCTGTTGAGATGATAGTGGTACATCGTCGTCAACTTGCCATCCCATTCAATTTGCCCGATATGCCCGTGACACTCATCGAGGTCGTCATTGGTCAGGAGCACACCCTTGTCACCGCGGGGGCCATAGATCCCGAAACCATCCATGGCATAACCATAGAGCGGTGAGTGGGTGTTAGCGCCGCCTTGGTTCGGCATACATTTCCAAGAGTACCCGTGGTAATGGTATTCCTTGTTGAAAGGGTGTCCCCAGCACTCATCATTCGGCAACGCCGCGATAGGATCAACCCAGGTATTGGCATAAGCCAGATTGGCGTGCCACACCACGTGGGTCTGGGTCGAAACGCCTGTCACGAGGGAGTTCATGCAATAGGGTTGCTCAGAATACGTCGGATTTCGTGGGACCTTGACGTCGAGATCATAGCGGGCAATCGGGATCGCTGCTGCGCTCGAATAAGGAGGCCCACCAGGGGCTGCTGCGTACCAGGAATAGGCCGGAGTCCCTTCTTGTACTGGATAAATACCCGTCTTGTGATTGGGTAAGCCGTTGCCTTTAAAGCGACGCTCTTTTCTAGAAACGGTGGTCTTAAAGATCGATTTTCCATTCCACACACTTCCTGAGACATAGGGCGTTGAGAAGGATAAACAGATCGATTGCAAATAAAAATCCTACGATCGTAGGATTGAAAGCCTTTGAGAAAAGGTGTAACTGAGCATCCATAATCGCGTTACCTCAAGGCCCTATGGGGACCTTCATTCGCCAAGGCCAAGTCTTAAGGAACCCGCCAATAAGAAGTCTGATGTACCAACAAAATGCCTATCTTCTTTTCTTCGCGGCAGCGCTCCCAATAGGCAGCGTGGTCAGCGCATGGCCCTACCTCCGAGAACACTCCAAAGATAATGAGCGGGGAATGTGGATATTAGGATCCACGCTCCTGTCGATCGGATTTTTATTCCTGACCTATGCATTTTATGGTTTGGATGCGCATCTAAAACCAGAAGGAGCCCTCTTTGAAATAGGATTTGGTTTCTGCATGGCTGCCGGCATGTGCATGACCTTTCTCTATGACGCTCTCAGTAACAGACCCAAAAAAAACACCTGGCTTCAGGTCAGTGTGTTTGTTCTTCTGGCAATGGTTACCGTTGGTTATTTTGATGGGTTCTTGGATCGCCTGATCGTCAAAGACATCTTCTTGATATTCTTGTCACTCTGGCAGTTGAAGCAAGTCAACCAGCTGAGGTTGAGTGAAACCTTTGTTCAAAGCCGTCTCATTTTTGTTTTGGCTTTAGGATTCTTGGCTTCCTCAGTTTTTTTTCTGGTGATTTTCATCGAATACAAGCTGGCTATTAAGGCGCCTGAAGGGCTTATAGCCACCTTCCTCGCATCAATGGATACGCAGATTGCTCTGGTATCGATGAGTTACCTTGCTGTTGGATCCCATTGGAGCGCTGAAGGTGCAAAATCAACGCTGAAATACAAACTGGATAATGAAAGGATTCTGCTTCTCTTAAAAGAAAAAGAGCTCCTCGTTCAGAGCCTCATGAAGACCCATGTCTTGGTGGAATCAGGCGCCCTTTCTGCGGGCCTCTCACATGAATTGAATCAGTTCCTAGCGGTCATTCAGGTCAATTCCGAACTCGCCATCCAAGGACTCCAAGATCGAGAACGTCCTGAAGACGTTGAGCCTTTGATCGAAAATATTATCAAGTCCAATCGATTAGCAGCCAACCTGATTGCCAGCCTCAAAAGCTTCTTTACGAGACGCGAGGAATCACCCAAGCCCTGTTGCTTTGATGATCTCATCGAGGAGACCCTCACGCTCTATCGTGACCGGATTAAAAAATCAAACATACAACTCGTCGTCGACTTGGCCGCCAGAGAAAAAGTCATCCTCTCAGAGGCACTGATGCGTCAAGTCATTGCGAATCTTCTCGTCAATGGGATTGAGGCCCTTGACCTCGTATCCCGTCCCGATAAGACCATCAACATTAAAACCGCGTTCGCTAATGGACAGCTTCATTTATCGATCTCCGACAATGGCCAAGGCATTCATTTGTCGGAATCGAAAGACATTTTCAATATCTTCAATACGACGAAGACTCATGGCACCGGACTAGGCCTTTGGCTTTCAAAGTACATTGTGGAAAAGCACAATGGGCATATCAGCCATACGAATATTCAAGGAGAATCAGGTGGGGTCGAATTCAAGGCCATCATTCCCATTCCTTCAAACGAAGAATTGTTGGGGATAAGCCATGAGTGCTCGTTCCAGCCTGAGACAGCCAAGAAGGCGTAGACCATGACACCAGAAAGCTCTGAAAAAAAGGGGGGACAGCATGATCCTTTCGCTGAGGGGCATTCAGTTCACGCCTTCTCTAACCCTATCGATTTCTTAAATTCGAAGATGGATGCCTCACCTGCCGTGCTGATGACCGACATGCGCATGCCAAAAATGAATGGTATCGAACTACAAGCCGCACTCTTAGAGCTCGGCAAGACGATGCCAACCATCTTCATTAGTGGCGAAAGCACGGTCGCCCAAAGCGTAACCGCCATGAAACAGGGCGCCTTCGAATTCCTCACCAAACCTTTCACCCAAAAGAACCTTTTAGCGGCCGTTAAGCGAGGGATTGAGATTGCGATTCAAGCCCGAAAGTCTTCCGCTCTGGCCCTCCAACAGGAGGGGCTACTGGCCTTACTCAGCCCAAGGGAGCTTGAAGTCTTTTGGCTGCTCACCAGAGGGTTCAATAACAATGAAATTGTCAGAGAAATGGGTATCTCACTGCCGACAGCCAAGCAGCACAAGTCTCAGGTGCTTCGAAAACTAGATGTCAACTCAATATCCGAGCTGATCGAGATCTCAACGGGAGCCCCAACACCCCCCCGAGGATAGGGGTGGGAAACGGCCAGAGTGAGCGCTTAACGCTCATAAGATCCTTAATCCTTCAGGACGCTTAAGGGCTTTTTGAAAACCTTGCCGCCCCCTCCGGTGAGCCATCGGGCCCTGACCCGATCTTGGGGCATGAAACCATCGAGTCTTTGGCAGGAGACATCAGAGCGGCCGGTTTTTGACTAAAAAAATTCAACTCCGTAACATCAGATCAGAATCCTCTCACTTTAAAGCGGCCTTAACCCTATGAAGATCGGAACAGAATCAGGTTTTGATCAGGTCTTGGCGGAACATTTTCCAGGTACGATTCCTGTTGATGATTTCTTCAACCAGACCGCGAGGCTCTTAGATCCTTACGGATTCAATGATGATAATACGCTTGGGATCATTGCAACTTGCCGAGACGAGATCGCAACACCGCTCGAGCGCGCCGTGGTTAAATATTGGGGGAGAACCTTCAGCTGCCGGAGTTTAGGCGGTTTTTTATTGCTTGGTCGAACGGGTATCAAAACAGGCATCAGCCACGCACCTCTTCTGAATGGTCGCCGACGTTTTGTTTTCTTTGCCATGCCACACATGGCCATATCCGCCGAAGGCAAGATTGGAGTCATCTATCGCGAAGGCTTTCAAGAAGAATCAAAAGCTTGTGGCTCAATCGCCTCCGTAGTATCCCAACTCGACTCTGGGCGGATTGATGTTCACATGGATTTTGAGGACCTTGAGCAGTCGTGTGTTCGCCAAAAGCTCATCTCAAATATTCATTATGGCGACAGGTTGGACCTTATTGGGGCCACGAAGCTTGCCAGTCGAATTATTCGGAAAGACACTGAGCGACACCTCACGAACATCGCCAAGCCCCCTGAGTTCGAATATGCCTATTTCACAGGCATACTGATTCATGGGCCTAACGATATCGATTGGATTTACCCAGGCCGTTCTGAGGTTGTCATACAGGAGTTACCGGGTGGAAGGGCGCCCATCATTACCCGTTGATCGGCATACATCACCTCCAAGCATCATGTAAGTGATCGCTTGACCTTCCAGCAGAAGCTCTTCTGCCTGAAGAATCTGTAAAATCAGACCTTCCGAGATCGACTCCTCAAAGAGCGCCCTAACCTTGAGAAAGCAATGAGCTTATTAAACGACATTCTCCATTCGATTCTGAAAAACGACACGTCATCTCTAGAGAGCCCAAAAGAGAAAGGGGAAATTCTCTTAACCGCGACATTGCTGATGATCGAGAAGGCCGGCGGCATACAAGGCCTCTTAGAAAAATTCCATCAATCCGGCTTAGGGGACGTTGTTTCTTCCTGGATCAGTACAGGCCAA
This sequence comes from Gammaproteobacteria bacterium, assembly GCA_009922685.1. GTDB lineage: Bacteria > Pseudomonadota > Gammaproteobacteria > Methylococcales > Methylococcaceae > UBA6136. The sequence continues at coordinate 12,053 of RFVA01000027.1, forward strand.
AACCAGGCCATCAAGCCAGACGACCTAGGCAAGGCCTTAGGCGCTGAAAATATTCAAATCCTGACCAAGGAGAGTCAAGTTTCTGAGGACCAAGGAGAAGGGATTTTATCTGTCTTGTTGCCGATACTCATCGATCAGATGACTCCCAACGGACAAATTCCAGAACAGGGGCAAATGATGACGATCGGAAGAACCGTTCTTGAGCGTATGCTCGCTCCAGAAGCCTTGGGGGCAAAGACCAATGCCTGACACCCCAAGCTTAGCTCCGGGGAGAGCGGCTCATGGGAAAGGATGCCTCAGCGGCTAGATGGATCTCAAGGCCAACACAAAAAAACCTGCAGCGACTTTTCTTTAGCGTTGACAAGAAAAGTCGCTTCGCTCTTGGTGGCAATATGACCAGAAAACTACTCGCATTCCTCATCGTGACAACCTTGACCTCATGTGACAATGGACTTTCATCGGCCCAAAAAAGTGCCACTGAAACACAAGTCTCCGGGCAAGTGATCAGAGATAACAAGCCCATCCTCCAAGCAGACATCGAGGCAACAGACCTTAATGGCCACCCGATAGGGAAGACGCACCTCGATGGCAAGGATCACTTTTCCCTCCGACTGCCCAGCGGGACGATTTACCCCGTCATTTTGACTGCAACTCCAGAGGGTGAGGCATCAACCCTTAAAGCGGTTGTGCTGAATGACAAGGTCAGCACTCAAGAAATCAGCACCATGACCACCATACTGCTTGACCAGGCAATGGTTCTTGGTGGGATTACTGAAGAAAATCTATCGAAGGCTTCTCAAGGCGCTATTTCACAGAGAAAAACGCCCCCCGTCTCGGATGGAAAAAAGGTGGACCCACAAAAAAAATATGGGGGGTGGCACTAGAGAATCGGACATCGTTTGCACCGAGCGAAATCTGACCTAGGGCCGTTTCGGACAACGTCTTCGACTCATGGGTAGTCATTCATGGATTCATACGAAGATCGAATGGGGGCCGTGAAGCTCTTGATCACCCTCGACCACCATCTTGTCGTTCCGCATTGTTAAATATGCGAGAAAATCTCAGCCCTCAAGAACCTCCTAGGTTATGCCTTTAGCCCTCTAAAGGGCCCATATAAGGTTCGCTGCCTTCAGGTGACCCCGCCAACGGGTCAGGCTCTCAGCGGGCGATGGATATCGGAACCCCGCCCAAGTACCCCACAGGACCCTTTGCCAGAGCTTGGGCTACCATGACAATCTTTACTATCGTTGGAGCTTCATTCTCATGTCCTATCCCCAGCGCACGATCAATAGAAGTGTCGTCATCGTTCGCCCAAAACAGCCCTTCCTCGATTGGCTCTCTTCTGTCGAAAAGGCATTAGGTGGCCGCGTTTCTCAAATCGATCTGACCGAAGAGGGTGCCGCGTTCCTCATCCCAGATGAAGACATCATCGATGCCAAGGAAGCACGGCGTTACATCGAGAAAAAATGGCGCGAGATCTTCGAGCAGTTCTTGTTTGACTGGTTCATCGACGACACTCTTTGGCCAAAGAAACGCACGCTCAAAATGTTCCGGGAATGGTTCGATTTAATCTATGCGCCGATGGCCTGGGATCTCGTCAAGAAGCCCCTGGAAATTGATGAGTGGGACGATATGGATGTTGAGCCGGCTCAAGGTTTGCATTGACCCAGCAAGAAACTCAAACAAGCCCGCCATCACATCATCAGGCCAGGTGCTCTAGCATGATTAATCGAATTCAACTTTCTTGATGAGTTTCTGATCGGGTCCGAAAAAGTTGGCCTCGTAAGATAATCCCGCCAAGGAGTAAACCTTCTCAACGAGGATAGAATCATATTCCTCGACCACCGACATCAGATATGCTTGCTGAGCGATAGAGAGCGAAGAAAGCGGTATGACCTTTTCATACTCAGGCCCCTCACCATAGTTGAATTCGAATGAGTAGGCCAATTTGTTCCATGTCAGGGTCGCTTCCATCTCACCCGCAAGATGGTTCAGCCTCAGATTAGGGTCAGCAGACACTCTAATATGAAGGAGCGAGCTGTTGAGCATCATGACCCCAATGAGGACCATCGAAGAAAATCCAATCCGCGAGAAAACCTCGCGAGATAGCTTTGGCAAAACGTATTTCATCACCCTTGATGAGGCGATGGCCGCCAAGGCAACGACAAGACCGTATCCGAGCGTTTTCAGCTCAAATAAACCCAGCCCTGCATAAAGAAAGAGTTTATATACATGCAATAGGATCTCATTGGCAGCCCGAGTGGCAATGATTTCTTGTGGGCTCAGCCCACAGCGCACATAGAACCTGTTGAAAAGAACACCGACAGCACCGGTTAACGCGGAAATAACCCCTGCTGTCATCCCGATGATGGCAACAGTGACTGTGGCGATTGAGCGTGGGGGTATGCTCTCCGTTTCTTTCTGTCGCCCCAGAAGAGAAGGAAGATTGGAGACCAAAAAAATCCCCATGCAGAGTTCGATATACATCGGCTCCAGATAGGACAACAGCTCTGCACCCATCGTCGCCCCGAGCAATGACGCCGGAACAAACCGAATCGTCATTTCCCAGCGAATAGATTTTGAGAAGACCCATAATCGGGATAATGAGCTGGTGGCGGTCCCTATGGTCAAAGCAGCCGGCACTTGACTGACTGGCAGAATAGTTCCGAGGATGGGGATCAGTAACAACCCTGCCCCACCGCCACAGACAGCACTGATGGAAAAGGCCACTAATGCCGTGGTGAAAAGCAAAAAATCAGCCAAGCCCACCCCTTTTTTTGATGATTAGGACGGACAGACCTTAATCTGGACGCCTTCTAACGTCAAACAATGCGCTTCGAACCGAAGCCTAGGGTCTGGAACGCAACCCATTGAATCGCGTCAACCACGAGTCACCTCATGAAAAGCCGAGGGGGTGAGGGGCTCATCCAGAAAAAACAGCGCCGCATTGGAGGCCGGCCTATTGATGACAAGCCCCCACTCAGACATTGGCCTCGACCCGCCCTCTCACTTTTAGAGCGGGCAAGCTTTAGACACCGACACGGCTCGGGCGTGATCAGGACAACACTAGATCAGCCCCAACAAAGCTACAGGAGATCTCTGGGAACCCTCAGAACTACTCCCCGTTGAAGTATGCCTGCGTTTTTAGCCAAGCATTCTTGCCGACCAGCTCTCCCATCTTGCGGCCACGAATATCACCGTCATGAAAGTGGATGCCGCCATAAAGCCTTGAGATCCCAGCCTGATTCGCAGCAGCTGTGAACGTTTTCCAGCTAAGGGTTACAGGTGCCGCTGGACTTTGTCCTGGCTCAACCTTGGAACTTCCCTCTGGAAGAGTGACCATCGCCCCGTACTTGTCGCTTCCAGTAAAACGCCGCAACGTTTCTGCCGCCGCGCCACTGAACGTGCTGTGACCTGAAATGTACTCCGGAAAAGGCGGTGTGAGTTGCATTTTTTGCTGATAAGGAGACCATGTCGCACCGTCGATCGACTGAGTCCCAAGCCCTGCCCCCGCCCAAGCTTTAACCGTTTTTCCATTGTAAAGATAATGAATGGCCGTAATGGGACGAACCGAGTTAAAGGTCCTCTTCACGGTCCAGGCGGCCACTCCTCCATCAAAGACGGCGTTCGTGACAGCAAAGAATAACTTCACGTCCTTATCAAGATCGTAGCTGTCGCGGTTTGAGACAAACTGGGAGATCAGGGCCCAATGCCCCGGCGGAAACTCTGAACTAGGGCCATCTGCCCAATATTCCGCGATGGCCTTCTGCTCATCCGTTAGCTTTGCACTGAAGCGGAGAATGTCATTGGCCTGTTGGACATATCTTCGACTCGAAGGAGAATTAGGCTTACTTGCATCGTAAGTTAAAGGCTTTGGAAGTTTGGCTAAAAATTGATCTCCTGAAGTCAGGGCATAAGGGATAACCTTCATCCACTGAGCCCCAACAAAACTCTGCTGCCCTGTTGCTGTCGCTAAAGGCTGCCACAGATTGGGGTCCTTGATTTCTGTTGAAGAGTTGACAGGCTGATAGCCCGTGTAATCACTGTAGGCTCCGGGGTGAAGGTTACCTAATTGGTTAGACCCATCGTTGTGACGAAAATCTAAGACGGCCTTAGCCGCAAGGTTACCGATGCCTTGAGGCTTTGTAGGATCAACGGACTGGTCTTTTGGGTCATAGCCCAAAGACAGTGAGAGCGCATTAAACGCATCGACTCGGGTGGGAAAGAGATCAGAAAGACACCGAAGCGCCGCATAGTTGATCGCCTTCTCCTTATTAAGATCCGTTCTTTCCGCTGCAGGACGACGAAGACCTTCCGGAAGCTCTGTGGCCAGCGCCTTTTCTGTATAGGCGGACCAGGCGTCATACATGCACGTATGAGTCACTGAAAGCATGCGTGAGGTCATTGGCGGACCTGGACGTGTCGATCGAATCGATTCCAGAATCGCGTTATCCCAAGTCACAACAAGGCTATTGGCCGTTGCCGATTCGAAAACCATCCCACTCATTAACGCCACAAATCCTACTAACCGGGCCTTCGATGTAATCATGCTTTTATCCTGTTTGCTTTCAAATGACCTTTAAGGAAAGGGAATGTGTCATACCGACAAGCCCCAAAGATCGCAAAACATCGCGAGTTAACCGTTAAGCCCCCTGCGTCAGGCGTTTTATCGCCTCCACTGAATCCTTGAAATCAAACAAGGCGCGGTGAAAGCCATGAGATGGCGCGTTATAGCGTGGAAAAAAGGAGTGGGTTCTTCCCGAGATCTCGGCCCCTTTGAATCGACCGGTCTTTGAACTGGCTTTAGAGCCTGGCATCCATGTGGTGACCCCTATGTGCTTGGCAAAAGAAGGCCGAAGCGATAACGGGTGTGTTGCCGAGGAATGGGAAGGGATCAACGATGGGTCTAGCGTTGATATCGCTTAGGGTCATCCTTGAGAGGATGACCCTGGGTGAGATGGCGTGATCAGAAGACTTTAGGACCAAAGGTCCCTACCCCAAATAAGTCACTCCCGGGGGTGAGGCCTTGAAAAAGGTTAAGCATCAGACCGTTCTCGAAAGCGGCAAAAAAGACTCGTCAAGTTGCGGCCAAAGCTGGCTGATTTAAGCGGGCGGCCGCCTTTCTCATTTCAATGGAGAGGCTCTACCATCCCCGTTGCTCAAGGCCAGAAGATCACCCCGCGGATCTCTTCACATTTTGCATCCTTTATAGAGCCCAATCTGGGATTAGGCCAACCCAGAGTGCTCAGGTAAATCCTGAATCAGCCAAAATCCCAGACCTGGATCAATCCTTCTGGGGCCTCAAGCCAGAAGGATATCGCCAACACTGTTGCCCCATAACCCTTCAGGAGGGGCTCCAGAACCTCTCATCTCAAACTGAGTCATAGTGGGCAGCCCTTAACCGGTTGAGTTTCCTGCGTCACCCTCAAGTTTCTTTGAGAGGAAGGAAGTAAAGATGAACGAGCGAGAGAGGCCATATTACTGGCTTTCCTGAAACAACTAAAACCGATAATCTGTGCCATACCTCTTAAGACCGGGGGTATCCGACAATAAAAATAAACAGACCGATATCATTTCATTCAATCGATTTAAATGGAGTGCAATCAGACTATCGGCTCAGAGGAGAATCTCAAGTTCATGAAACGTATCACCTATGTCAGCAGAGCATCAAAACCAATCTCTCAAACAACACTGGATGAAATCGCCAAGATCTCGATCCAAAACAATGGTCGCGTCAATGTCACAGGCATTCTGCTATCAGGCGGTGATTTTTTCTTTCAGATTCTAGAGGGCGAGGAGGAGGCGGTAGATTGCGCCCTTGATCGGATCAGTAAGGACTCAAGGCATTGCGAGATTCAGATCCTTAAGGTGGAAAATCCGGCTTTGAACCGTCAATTTCCTGATTGGTCGATGCAGACGGTGCGACTTGATGATATGAATGACGCCCTTATCCAAGCCGCCCGGGTCATGCTGGCCAATCTCGCTGAGTCACGCGGCATCCTCGCGCGCTATACCCAACCGACCATTCGTGATTTTCTGTCCAAGGGGATAAACCCTCTCATGGCGCCCTGCCAATTAGAAGACAAGGTCGTTTTATTTGGCGACATCGCGGCCTTTGATTTGCTGTCCACCTTTTACCCGACCGAAGAGGTCGCTGAACACGCCAGCTGCTTTTTGGAAATTCTCTCTACCGCCGTGGTTCGAAATGGCGGTCAGGTCAATAAATACATGGGCAGCAAGGTGTTGGCCTATTTCCCAGTCAGTCACGTGGATCAGGCCATAAGAAGCTGTCTTGAAGTCTTAAATGAAATAAAGACACTGAGAGCCAACGCAGCCCAATGTCGGCTCCGGAATTTCTTGTACTGTGGATTTGGATTGACGCTAGGACCCGTCATTGAAGGGAACTTCGGATCATCTTTTAAGTTGGACTACACCATCCTTGGAAACACCGTCAACATGGCCGCCCGCCTTGAAAGCATGACCCGCTTAACGGGAAGAGCGCTCCTCCTTGAGGAGTCCGTCAAGAATGCATGTCGAGAAGCATGGCGATGGGAAGAGGTGGGGCCGCTTCAGCTCAAAGGCCAAGCAACCTCCTCCCCCTATTTTAGCCTTGAAGATGAAATGACTCACGACATGCGCTCAGTGGATGAAATGCTCGAGCAGGTTCTCAGTACCACAGAAGAACATCGACGCAATTGCCCCTGTTAAGAGGGGCTTTTGGCATCGTTTGAAAAATGCCCCTAAGACTTAACTGCGTGTCTGTGGCCCAATGACCACGTCAGGTCCACTAAAAATCGGCCACCAGCCCACGACTAGGAGGGCTAAGGCTTTAGAGGAACCATCGTCGTCGTTTCCGTGCCGCAGACTTTAGGAAGCCCATCGCAGTGTCTGCGCAAGATACGACGTACTTCATCGATCGCAATCGGGTTCCCTTGGGCACCATGATGAGTTCGCACAATAAATTCAGACTCGACCCCTTCGATGTGGGCGCTCTTGTATTCCACCACCCCGTCATTGCCTGATTTGATATCCATTCCAGGCAGGACGGGAATAATTGAATGTCCTGTAATGCCTGGCGCCAGAGGCAGCGATGCCACCTTCGCCATAACTGGACTATTGACGCTCATCCCATCAACTGCCGTGGGCGCTTCGTCTTTTAAATCATCGGGGATCTTTAGTTGAGCGGAAACCTCCCGCCACTTGCTGCTCATATTGGTGATGAACTTCATCGGCGATCCGACAACTGCGCGGGTGAGCTTACGCACCCAATCTTCGGTGAGGAAGCTCCCACGATGCGGCGTGGAGATGAAGACAACCCTTTTTACGAATGGCAGGTGCTCAAAGAACATTGCCCTTTCAAAACCTTCCTTAATCATCGGATCTGCTTTGAATTCCTTGAAGGGCTTATCACTGATGGCCTTCCAGAGCGAATCTCCAGGATCGATTGCTGTCATGTGCGTGAGGAGCCCCCCTTGGCTATGACCCATCACGACCATCTGCTCCATTGCAGGATCTTGGTGATTGGGATCCAGCTTGTTGACCATATTCGTCAGGGTGTCTCGAAGGTCAGCGGCCGAGGCAGGAACAGGGCGGCTGCTGGAGTATTCATAAAACCAGAACTGATATTTTGAGCGAATAAGAGGGTCGGCACGCAGGGTATTGACCATTTCCGCCCACCACACAGGGCTACTTCCTGTCCCATGCACGAGCACAACGGGAATACGACCCGGCTGATAGGCCTGAATAAAGAAAACGTTTTTTTCGATTTCTTCACCGAAGATAAAACGCTTAAGTCCTATATTCCATAAATCCTTGTCATTAAGGCGATAGGCAAGGGGCGTGGTCGAGTCTGTTTGAAGGGGAACGGTAAGGCCGTTGACGACCACATCGACATCATCGTAGCTCGAAATCAAATCCAGCGTTCCTTTGCTTTTCCCTTGAGAGATTGCCTTCAAATTACCTTTTAACTGGAGGAAGGCAGTAATTGGGAGCACCCCACCATTAGGGGCTTTAGTTGATTTGCGGGTGACGCCGAGAATGGGCGCTCCAAGCCCAGCCGTTCGATTGTGGCTTGTAAAGCCAAAGACTTCATAGGCATCAGCGGGCACAAGATGCTCGAACTCTTCGAGCTTCCAGCGTAAATCGTCGGTCTGAACGTCGATCGCGAGACTGAATTCAGGCAGTACGCGAGTCTGATCGGCAAACACCAGATTTTCATCGACTGGGGATCTGAACGCTTGGTCCAAGCTCCGGTTATAGAGCTCACAGGCCTCTCGGAAGCGATTATCGTAGGCAGTGGGTAGTGGCTCTTTTCCTTCGCCCAGAAGATACAAATAGGCATAGACGACGGATGCTAGGTAAACATCGCTGGCCGCTGGTTGTCCCGCTTTCGGATCAGCCTTCATCGGTAGCGTCTTTGCCCAGCTGAAGTTGAGTTCAGCAAGCGCAAAAAGGATGTCGCGTCGATCATCTTTGAGCGCATTCTGATGTAATTGGTGCAGCGCCGCCCTTGGATCTTTTTGATAGAGATCGGTCAAGTCAAAACGCTGTAGAACCGTCGAAGCAGCATTACTGGCCTCGTCACCCGACAGTGGACTGTGTGTTGCACTGGTGTAGGCCTTCTCCGGACTGACCTTAGTGACCCCAATGGGTGGCGAGCAAGCAGTCGATCCAAGCGCGGTGACTAAGACGCCTAAAACCAAGACGCTTTTTTTTAGACACGCAACGGTTAAAGGGCTAAAGCGCTGTTGATGCTCTGGCGAGGCGTGAAGCGTCATATTTGGGCTTTTCCTATTGAAGCTAACTTCTATGAAAATAAAAGGATTTTATGCTGCATGAGGGCATTTGACCACTTGGACTGATGGCGATTTTTGACTCCCGCTTCAGCATTGGCTCAGATCGGGGCAAATAAACGGTCCGAAGGTTAAATTTAGAGGGTGTCCTGAATTTTGCATCAATGGGCAATGAGCGGTAAACGGGCTTCTTGCCCGGAGACACGCCCACAAGCAAAAAACGTCAATCCGGGCTGGATCACCTTACCGATGTATTAAGGACGGGGACCGTACTTCAATGCAGCTTGCTTACAAAATGCGCTGACCATCGATTCTGTCACTTCCTTGAAAAGCCCATTAAAAGCGAGGCTCAACATCGCGCTGGAGAATTCGAAATGAAGCTTGAAATCAACCTCGCACCCCCCTCCATCCAGAGGGTCAAAGCGCCAAACCCCATTCATCCTCTTAAAAGGCCCATCCACCAACTTCATGGTGATTGATCGGCCCTCCACCATGGTATTGATGGTCGTAAATGAAAGGCGAACCATACCCTTGGCCATGGTAATGCTCGCCTTAAGCCGATCGGGCTGTGCCTCAAGCAGTTTTGCGTCACTACACATGGGGATGTACTTTGGATACGACCCGACGTCATTCACGAGGGCATACATCTCATCGGGCGTGTAGACGACGCAAACGCTGGTTTCAATCTCTGGCATGGCGGTTCCTCGATGAGGCAATTTAAGGTGTGGAACCTCAATCAACTGAGGCGAGTGACGGACTCCAGTTCCTTACTCAATCTTTCGATCTCCTGCTCCGCGTTGACCTGATCCGTCACGTCGTATTGAACGCCCAGGTAATAGATCACGGTGCCAGCCTGATCGAAAAGGGGGGTGATCGCCAGATGATTATAAAAGAGCTCACCATTCTTTCGGTAATTTCGAAGTGTGACCTCAACCGGCTGACATTGCTGTATCGCCGTTCGAAGCAGCGTCCGAGCCTCTTGTTCGCGGTCAATGCCCTGAAGAAAGCGGCAATTCTTCCCAATCACCTCCTCACGGGAGTACCCCGAAATAGTTTCGAACGCTTTGTTTGCAAAGACGATCGGCATGTCGGGAAGGTCAGGATCCGCAAGCGTGAGTCCATTGACGCTGGAATCCAGAATCTGGGAGAGAACGTGCGGAATAATGCCAGGGTCTTTTTCAGCGATGAAGAACATAGTTTTGACCTCTCTTGGATCTTCAAGCGTATTATTTTCGGTGGCCAGATTGGCTCTCGATCAACCCATGGAGGTTGCGGGCCGTTCGGTTGGCTCCATCCTGAACCGCCACGCGGACCAGTTTCTCAAAGGGCCTTAACATCAATTCAAGCTCAGGAAATTCAAAGGTAAAGGTCAATTTGGTGGCACGAGACTCCGTGCCATCTTCCTCAAACTCATAAATGCAGCGATAAGCGTTTGACACCCCGGCGAAGGAAATCTTTCGGGGGGGATCAAACTCAGACACCTCAAACGTTGATTCGGACTTATGGCCATGATCAATCCGGACTTGGCGCATAAGGGTTCCAACTGCCATGGTCTCCCCCTCGATGAGCTCAAACTTCACGACTTCGGGCGACCATCTGGGGTAATTCACAAAAAATGAATGGCCAACAAAATCAAAGACCTGATCCCGCCCTAGATCGATTACCACCGATGCTTTGCCGATGACGGGCTTTGATGAACCGAAAAACATAAATTTCTCCAACCCATGCGATATCAAAAGACCTCAGGCTCCAACAGCTCCATTTAAAAAAAGTCTTCTCTTTGGATCCAGCAACATAAAACTATGGATCATCATTGACCCACATTAGTTTCAATCGATTGGAACTTAAGATCAAAAAAACACCTCTGAAGGACACAATAAGGATCCATCATGAAACAAAATCGAGCCTTAAAAAAAAAGAATCTGAAGATCCTGATCATCGGGGGAGGCATCGCCGGGCTTACCACGCTCATCAGTCTTAGAAAAAGATCATCGGATGCGGAGATAACGCTAGTCGATCACCGAGATTTTCATTTAAAGATCCCCAGACTCCATGAGGTCCTTCGAAACCCCTCTCCCCCAATCAAAATTCCTTTCAAAGACATTGAAGACCGATTCAAAAGTCGCTTCGTAAAAGCCGACATCAGCCTGACTCGCGATGCCATTGAAGGCATTGCCTCCAGTCAACGTCTCATCATTTCAGGTGAATCAATCGATTTTGATTATCTGGTTCTGGCCAGCGGCTTGAGCGATCCAATCGGGGCCCCGGAAACTCCAGGCTGTCTCTCTTTGAAGGATTTTGTGGAGGGCGATTTAGAGCCCCTCCTTAATCCTAAGACCAAGACTCAAAAGTCAGGGGGCGATATTGTCTCCATCGTAGGCGCAGGTCCAACGGGTGTTCAGTTTGCTTTTGAACTGATGGATTACTTCGAGCGCATCGGTGATCCAAGAAGCATCCATGTGATTGACGCTGGGGAAAGACCCCTTGCGAATTTCCCTTCTCGGGTGAGTGAGTACGTTCTTGATCGAATGGCGCAGAGGGGCATTAAGCATCATCCCTGCCAAAGGCTCGTTTCCTCCAAACCTCGGGAACTGATTCTGGAGGACCGGGCCGGAAGCCAGCACCAACACCGATCGGGTATTACGGTTCGGTTAACAAGTGCGCCACCCTTCACTACTTTCCCGGTCAATCTTTTCGGACAGGCGCTGATCAACAACAGATCGTTTACCCGCGTTTACATTACCGGCGATCTCGCTCAATTCAAGGGGCCCATCGCCCCGGCGGTAAGCGCTCAATCAGCCGTCAGAAAGGGGAAACTTATCGCTAGCAACATTCTTAAGAGTCAAAACTGGTTTCCTCTGCTTAGGCCCTATCTTCATCAGGATAGGGGCTACATCGTTACCCTTGGAGGTCGTGATGCCGTGGGCTGGATCGGATCAAGGGGCCATATCGTAACGGGATCCTTTGCCCTCGGCCTTCGGGAGATGGTCGACAAACAGTACGATCTTCTCCTTGAAGGGATAGACACCTTTATCGTCTAAACCGAGCCAATGACTGGATCATCAAGAACATGATTGTCCTCTCTGCTCATTCGATGAGCATCGGAATCGATGGACGTCCGATTTTTTAATGGTATGGACGCTCGCCGAGCGAAAGATCGGCCCACGGACGTGCAGCGGGAATTTGGACTGTTTTATGTCCCGGCGCTAACATAAATTAATCAAGTACTTTTGGACAAGGCGCACCTTTTTCGATCCACCGCCCAAACACCCGAACAAACTTGTCATGGCTGATGGGCGGCTGGGTCCGTTCAAACCCCCGCGAATTTAAGCCGGGCGCCCACGCCCAGTTGACGCGCACATCGGTATCCATATGCTTAAGTAGACCCTTGAGCGTAAACCCTCCATTGGTCTCTGGATTCTTGAGCTTTGGGCAAAGTATGTCGCCCGGCATGGGGGTTCCGGGTGAGATTTCCCAGGCCATATTGCTGGGGGCAAGAAACCAAACACTCTGACCATCCTCTTCCACTCCGGGCGCACCTGTTTGCGGGTTATTGCTTTTGCCATGACAGGTATCGCACCGCCCATTGAGCAGACCCTTGTTATCCTCTCCTCGACTGATACCAAATAGATGCGCGCGCCGATCATCGGTCTGGCGCGGGTAGTCATTGGTATCAGGATGAGTGGGGTCCGTCGCGGTATGACAATTAAGGCACCGGGGATTCGTCAGTACGGAGTAGATTCGCCGCCACTCCTCGGTGCCTCCAGTCACCGGACGGCCATAGGATTTGCAATTTTGCCCGTCCGACTGTCCGCACTTGAAGATATCCGTCCTCAGATAGTTCGCGATCAAGCGGACATCGTGTTTATTAAGCAAGCCGGGATAGAGTTTTGGCATCGGAGCGGGAACGCTGGCGAGAAATTTTTCGAGGAGCTTGGGGTCGGCCAAATGCGGGTGACGTAATATCGATGGATACAACTGCCCGGTTCCGGATGGACCATGACAGTTGCCGCATACAGTCAGGAAGAGAGCTTTTGGCGCTGAGGCAAAGTTGCCCTCGTCATTGAGGCGGGGAAACGTGGTGGTCTCGGGCTTTTTACTCTGAGTCAAACCGAGAACGGTCACTCGCAAGGGCCCGGCTACACCATCCGTGATGATGGATGAACCTCCCACGGCAGCGGCCAGATATTGCTCATCGCCGACGGAATAACTGATCAGGCCATTGTTCATGGCACCGCCCAATTCCTGCCGCTGAAGGGGCGCCCCAGAGGTGGCATCAAACACCAGCAGGCGGCCTTTCACATCACCCGCAAACAGCAGGCCGGACTTCGTAGTGATCAGACCAGCAATCACGGGAGCATCGTTCTGAAACCGCCACAGCGTCTGACCAGAGGTGGCGTTGAGTGCTGTAATTCGGCCCTCCGGTAGTGATCTGTAGTCCGGTGTGGTCGAACCACCAGAATAGTCGTTGTCACCCGTGAGTGGGGCCGATTTGAAGTAGCGACACCAATCTACCATTCCGACGAAGATCGATCCTGTTCGCGGGTCATAGGCAGTGCCGTTGTATTGTGCTCCGGTGCCGGGACAAACCCACTTCCAGTAAAAATCCAACGGCTCCTGATCATGGGCCAGGGTAGTGGCGGGGACATCAAACACCGGCGCCTGAGTGGTGCGATCATAGCCATAGACCCGACCACTTTTACCGGTCACAGCCAGCATGGACGTGCCTCCCGCCGTTCTATATAGCGTCGGCGCGGCGGAAAGATCCCAATCATGTTCGTCGTGCGGAACCGCCTGGTAGTACCAGTTCAGTTTGCCCGACAGAGCATCCACCGAGATGACGGAGTTGGTATAGACGTTATCACCGGGTCTGGCTTGCGGAAAAAATTCGGGGTCGGATTGGACACCGGAGCAATCACTTCGCCGGTAACGGTATCCAAGGACACCGTGGTCCAGAACCCCCCGCCCCGTTCGTCATTCATCTGCACGGTCTTGAACTGCCAGATTTGCTTGCCTGTTAGGGCATCCAGCGCCATCAAGCGGCCATTAATGCCCTTGTCGCTGATGGCAACCCCGATGAACAGCTTGTCATTCCAGACCACAGGGGCAGCCACCAGCGATTCTCGCTGACTGGAATCTGCTGCCTTAACCGCCCAAATCAACTGACCCGTCTTTGCATCAAGCGCAATCAACTGGCCATCGTTAGTCCCGCGATACACAACGCCCTTGGCATAGCCCACGCCGCGCGTGGCGAAATAGCTAGCAACGGTATATTTGAACGGTACCAATGACCGCCAAAGAGGCTTGCAGGTCACGGCATCGATCGCATAAGTCGCTTTCAGCGTCGTCACGAACAAGGTGCGATCCACCTTGACGATACCGCTCCCAAACCAGGCAGGCTCATTTAGCCTGGCTTCACAGAGGGGCTTCAGTTTTTGCAGATTACCCTTGTTGATTTGATCAAGATCTACATAGCGCTGCGCATCGAAATCCTTGTTGAGGCCAATCCAATCAAGCCCATCGGCGAGGACAGCCTGTCCCCAAACCGTCATCGAAACCAGCAGCCCAGCGATAGCGAACTGCCGGAGTGATCGTGCAAGAGCGCCGCCTTTTGTATCGGACTCTTCTGAATGATGGGGCATCATGTCATGTGTCTCCGCATTCAATATCAACAAGAGGATTGGGTAAACGACACCCGGTCAAAGTCGCAGCGATCAATCCGAACCAACTGCAGGCTAAGCCGAAGGTATAGCAACCATTGTTCCCTAAGAAAATCCTCCGATCGTAGGATGGCATTGCTGAAAGCTTGTGGCTGGAATCTCAGAGGCCTCAAGGAAGGAGGACCGAAGAGCAAACGGAGACCAAAGTCCCCGTTAAGATGTTTTTAGACTTGCGCCTTACCGTATCATCCTCTTCATTGAGGTTCTTGCGCCTCGTGGCCACCAGGCCTATATCGGTCCATAACTGTATCCAAGATTTCATTGGTTATGTCAGGGTTCTTCGTTTGCAAACAAGATAATAGAACTTCCTTGTTTGCATGAACTCGTTCTTGCGTTGGCCGAGATCCCTGCCGGGCTGGATGTACTTCATTGAAGCAGCCCCTGAAGTCATCAGGAGAAATACCTAGATCCCTACTAATGAGTCCCACGGGTCGATGAGGGTCATCCCTGAGCATGCCATCTGGAGGCTGAGGCGAATGAGTTTCTTCGCATATCCCAACGCCAAAAGGGCCAACCAAAATGGTCATTAACAAGGCAGGAAAAATGACACGTCTTTTCATATCAAAAGGCTCGAGTGACTGGCTTCAAGGAGATTACTGGTTCTCTTCAATTCCATTTAGAAAGCAGGCTCATACCAGCACCGGATTTTGGAAGGGGAGCGTTGGGATTGGGGGCCGATCAAATAAATTACTTTTGGATCGGCGTGACGACATAGTTTGTAAAAATACTACTGCTACTGCCCGTAGGAGCTGGATACTCAACAACTCCAAGGCTGGTATCACCGAAGATAGAATCGTTGGTCGCAAAGGTGCTTCCTGGGAGGATAATCTGCTTCCAGCTTGCGCTCGTAGAAAAATTCCCGCTGGGTCTCCGGACAACTTGTGCTGTCACTGCAATGCTAAGGCCCCCCGTAAAGCTGGTCGCAGTTGCAGGCAGTTTATAAAGTCCCTTGCCATCCGACCATATCCCCTCAAAATGGGTGATAACAGCATCATTGTTAAAATACCTTTTAGCCGCACCTACCGGCTTGTATTGAAACGCTTGAAAGTTCGAGGTGAGTCCTGTCGATCGGTCATAATCCATCAGGTAAGATAAGGTGACCGGCTCTCCACTCTTTTTGTCTATCAGACCGCCAGAAACACCCCCAGCGACAGTGTAGCTATTGCCTCCGTTATGCCAGATTCCATAAACCGAGTATGACTTTTCTCTGGACGGGAACTGAAGGTCCGTCTGGGGACGACTCAGATTCTGTGGGTCATAGATGAATGCATTGCCTAGAAGGCTATTGGGAGATCCATAGTTTCCCGCGGCCAAACCACCGCTGACACTGTGGAGGATCGTGAATTGAGCCGGCTGTCCATTCGGGTACTTAGCTTGTACCGTGATGAAGCTGCTAGCTTGTGGCGTTGAGGTTAAAGGGCCCGTATAGATAAAACTATAGGTATTGCTGTTCGTTGAGCTTGTGTAGGTTCCCACCAGATTGTAGTTTCCATTCCCCAAACTGTCTGGCCCATAAATACTGGTTGAAGCAGCGCTGTTGATTGAGGACGGCACATTCATGACATACCAAGCCCCTGTGCCACTCCCAAGACTTGTGAAGCCATGGTTGACTGGCCCGCTGTATACAACGCCATTGACATTACTAGTTCCAGTAATCACAAAGGAACCCTGCTGGTCGCCCCCTTTGATTCCCTGAAGACCCCATCCTCCGGAAAAATTGCCACTTCCCGTGTAGAGAAAGGGGGAGACAAAGTCGGGTGCATAGCCAATAGGTTGCGCTTGAACATTAAAAGCTGAAATTAGCGTGGCGGCGATAAATGTAGCCTGGACCACTGATTGAGCGCGCATCATTTCAAATAACATGATCATCTCCATATTGAGGACACCAGCACGCGGTTTCCCTGGGGTTTAAAAAACCTTTATCCATAAGAAGGATAAGAAAGCGGAAAGGTTTGGTGTCGATTTGATTTTCGACAAAGCTTCCCTTGTCATCTTTAGGCTCAAAGCACAAGCCTAGCAGACCGACTAGGTCGAATTATCCCAAAACATCGCACTTGGGCTATGGCATGAGCAGATGAAAAGCGTGACGTTGAAGACACGACGAAAATATAAAAGGGGAGACGAATCAGACGACTTGAATCTCTAGGCAAAGCGCGTAGCCATCGCGGCGATGCGCTTTGATGCAAGGGGTACCTGATGCGTGGGGCTGGATTTTAAGACGCAGTCGACTCAAGATTCTGACGACTTGACTCTTCCCTGCCGGAGTAGACGGCAGATCAAGATGCTCAAGAAGAGCCGCCGTATCGAGGATTTGATGGGGTGCCAGATAAAGTCGATTGAGGAGTCCCGCATCACGGCGCGTCAGAACAATGACGTCCCCCTGAGGGGACTGTATCGAACTGTCTCGAAGCGATAACCGCCAACTTGTCGAGGAGTCTGATAGCGCTCTTGGCCCCCCGACGATTCGTCTTGTCATCGATCGAATGGCCGCCAGTATTTCTCGTGGCCGCTGCGGCTTGGTCAGATAGATGTCGGCACCCGCCTCATAGCCTTGAACCCTATCGATCCCTCGCGCTCGCCCCGTCAACATCACGATGCGAGTCTCTGGATAATGCTTCTGTAAACGGGCCGCGATACTGAGCCCATCTTCCCCCGGCAAGTTGAGATCTAAAATAACCAGATCTAGCGGCGCTTGAAGGAGCAATTGATCAAGTTCCTCCCCTGACTCTGCAGTAAAGACGTCAAATCCCTCTAGCCTCAAAAGGTGAACAAGCTCCTCACGATGCGGCTCATAATCCTCAAGGACAGCAAGGCGAATTTTTTTAGGTCCGTTCATAGTCAACGTTGATCCAGTATGACGATGGGTAATCCCATTCCTTTCGATTCATCAAAGACGCAGATAGGGGGTCGACAGGCATTTATCCCCGAATATCGCACTCAAGATCTCCCTATCATTTCGAAAGATCAGGGATCCAGACATAAAAGCTGACTTCGCCACGTCCTTCCTCTAGCCGAATGACGCCGGATAAAGCATCCACAAATTCCCTGGACAACCAAAGACCTAAGCCTGCGCCCCTGACACTGGTGGCATCAGAGGCCCGGTAATATTTTGAGAAGATTTGGGTTCGATCGGGGATGCCGACCTGACCCATCTGATTCACACAGCGAAAGGCCATCCCTAATTTAAGAAGTCGGCGTTCTGGAACGACAGTTAATTTTACCTGCCCCTCTTTGGCTCCGTATTTCAGGGCGTTATCGACCAAATTGGTCAAGATGCGTCGCAACAAAACAGGATCGCTCGTCATGGTTTTTTTGAAAGCACAATGCAGATCAATTCTCCCGGTTGCAGGAAAGTCATCAATGATGTCTAGAAGCAAGCCTCTGATTTGAAAGCTTTTGGGTTCAACCCTTATCTTCTGCCCCTCAATCGAATCAACCTCAAGCATTCGATTCAGAATGCCGGACATATCATCAATCGCTCGGGAATGGTTTCGTAGACGATCCTTAGCTAAGTCGGGGTCAGTTGCCATAGCCATGGAATAGGCTGATGCCTCAAGGACGGCGAGTGGATTTTTAAATTCATGCGCCATCATGGCCATGAAGTTGCTTTGCGCTTCCCGCGCTCTTCTCTCCCTTACCAGAGCCTTTTTCACAGCGCTGATCGCCAACAACCCAATGACTATGAGCACAGGAACTCCAATTTTGGCGGGCAATGGGTGTAGTTCCAGGAAATTAGGAGTGAATACCACCATGAAAAGGAGACTTAGGACCAGAGCAAAAAGCCCCACTCTCAGCCCGAAGAAGTATCCTAAGATCCAAAGGGTAGGTGCGTAGGGAAACGCTGGAAACCGCTCAATCACAGGATTTCCCCAGAAAACATGAACCCACCACTGCCCCGTGCAACAAAGACCCACGATGAATGCACTGATCAAATAAGGTTTCGATTCACGGATGATGTCGTCTATTTTCATGGCACCTCACGCGAAAGAAAGGAAACCTCAGGTTAAGGCTGTCCCAGGACAAAACAATAAGCGTGCCCCTTAAGGCAGCCGATCATCCGCAAACGCGAGCCCGATTGGCTATTCCATTGAAAGGGCTTGGCTTACCAAACTGGCCCACAATCCTGCATCGACGTCATGGGTGTCTTTGATCTCGTTCATGCGAAGCAGATGCAGAAAATAGTCTGCCTGAGAATCACTGGCTCCTGGTCCCAAGAGCCGATAGATCAGCGATGGGGTTGTGTTTTCATTGATGATCACAGGTCCTCTCGCACTTGGGGCACAATGCCTTCGACTGACAAGGCTCCTTACAGTCCAAAAAAAGGGCCAGCACGCGAAAAATACGAAGATTACTGAGGGGGCAGTACCTTGATTGTTCGCAAGCTGGCTGTCTAGCTTAGCAAACCGACTGGGCTCAATTATCCCAAAACATCTCACTTGGGCTGCGGAGGGGGGAACATCGCCTCGAGGACCGCCATACAAAACCCTGAAGTGTTGAAGACAATGAGCGACCCGGTTTAGCGGGGTTAGGGGAATGATTGGTTTTCAGTGTTAACACCGAAAACGCAGAAAACCGCGAACAGTATCAAGGATTGCTGAGTCCGGCTTCAAAAACGTGAGCCAGAAGACAGAACAGATTTGAATACTTGAGTACCAAGGCAGGCCAACACCAATCTATAGCAGGGCTCTTCCTGTGGGATTATCCGCTAAGAAAATTTTATGCCCTTGCGATTCTTTCGCCATTTGAATAACTGCCGTGGTATCTGAACCAGTCCTCAGCGGTGAAAGCGTCTGGCAAAAACGTCTTGAAGTCCTCTGGCTCACCTTTCGGGCCTTTCTGATCCTCGAAGTAGAGAAACATGTAATGCAAGTCTTTGAGGAAAAGCTTCCTCAGAAAAAGCGGCATAGCAAGGCCGCTCTTAACTTTGACGCCACCCACTTTCTCAAGCGCTGAGGCGACCTGACTCAAATCACCCTTCCAACTGATCACATCCAGACTTTTTTCGAGCCACTTGGCTGGATCTTTGAACATGATGGCCGCAGCACGCCCGATATCGTATGTTGCACAGTATTTAATCTCCTGATCACTCAGGAATTTTAATCGGCCCTTCTTCAACGGGTTCCAGTTCGCGGGATCATCAAAGTTCTCAAAAAAAGCACAAGGCCTGAGGATCGAATATTTGACTCCTGAGGCCCGCAAGTAGTCTTCGATGACGACTTTTGTCTTGATATGCTTCACCCGCTCATCCATCAACTCAGCGTCAGCAACGCTCATGAAAATGAGGTGATCCACCGCCGCGGCCTTTGCTGCATCAATTGCACTTTTGCCATGACTGATTTCAATAGCTCCGTTTGACTTCGCTGCGGCAAAATAATCGGTCACCACAAAAAGTTTCTTTGCGCCGGTCTCAAGGAGAGCGCGGTCCAGATCTTTTCGGCTCGTGTAATCACAGACAACGGGGGTAATGCCCTGATCTGATAACTTTTTGGCATTCGATCGTGTGGTCCCGTAGACCTCAAAACCCGCATCTTTGAGCGCCTTGCATACGTTCCTGCCGGCTTTACCCGTGGCACAGAGCACTAAGACTTTAGTCGATGACATACGTATCCTCAACGGAAGGGAAACTTTAGAACGACGCGCTTTTAAGGGCGCCTGCCAACATTAGAAAGCGAATGATTTTGAATGCTTTTCAGAAATATTGACGAATACCCGCCTGGAGGATTCGAAACGATTTCCCACCAGTTGCCATCCAAATCCTGAAAATAAAAACTATAAACCCCATGCTGCTGATGGGGCTTTTTGATTCGTTTTATGCCGTAATCATCTTTTACTGAATCAAGCAGCTCATAAGCTTGGTCAACGGCCTCATTGGAGGCGACGTCGAGCCCATTATGATTGAGTTGGGCCATTTCCTGATCTTTTCCAGTCTCAACGACCACATAAACATGATCTCCACCACATCGAATCCAGATGGCCATGGGTGATATTTCCGCCACCTCAAAGCCCAATACCTCCTCATAAAAGCGACGAGACTTTTTGAGATTTTTAGACATCAAGGTGCCATGGGAAATAAATTCTATCTTGATCAAAGGGGGTTACTTCACCTTCACTGCTAACGACTGTGTCATCTTAAGACCTCCTCATGATGGAGTTACGGGATCATGGCATACCAATCTAAGCCTGAAACTTCGATCAAAACGGCTATTTCACCTTGGCTTGTATCCCATTTTTAAAAGGATCATCCCTAAACCATGGCCCTTCCTGGATTTGGAAATAGAGATGAGGCGGATCCTTAGGACACGCAGATCAGGTCATTGAAATCCTTCATAAA
>RFVA01000261.1 GCA_009922685.1 Gammaproteobacteria bacterium
TCTTCAGGCTTCAAATGGTTGTATGATTTTTCCATTCCAACATCCTACCTTCGTAGGTGTTGCACTAGATTCTAGAGCCCGCCGTGATATTTGCCAGTCTGCCACATGTGTTGGAGATCCTAATGTTGATTGCGCTGTTGGTGATGTAGGGCCAGGAGGGGGTGTCATTTTTTACAAAGCCACAGTGCGGCAAAATTGGGGGCAGTATTTAGAGGCGGCTCCTGTCAATTGGTACGGCGGTACAGTCGATCCATCAGCGCATTGGTGTAACCACTCGGTGACCTACCTACCGAGTCCCCTGGATGGGAATAAGAAACTTCCAAGCACTTTAGAGTCCCTTGGCAGAGGGTGGTCCAATACCCAGATCATGGATGAAAACTGCACATTTGGGGCAGCGAATATCAGCAGGGATTACAACGGTGGCGGCAAAACAGATTGGTTTTTGCCCTCGCTCGGTGAGCTTCTGTCCATGCAGGGGCAGGGTTCTATTCTAAATTTACACCCATATGCATGCTATTGGAGCTCAACGGAAGTGCTCGAAGATCCAGGCTGTTTGTTGGGGATGGGCAACTACAAGTCTTATCCCGGAGACTCTCCCGACAAGGCTTGGGTGAAGGGGGCAATAATGCCTGCGTGTTCTTCGAAAAAGGCTTCGAACTGTTTTGTTCGACCGATAAGGGCTTTCTGAGGGCGCTAATCACTCGGCTCCACTTTCAAAGACCTATCCAACAGGCCGCACCGTGTTACAGATCTTCTGTAGCATGCCATGGTGGTAAAATCCCTATCGCACGTTTCAGGGTTAAGCAGTCAAATTGTCGTGTTGAAACGACGCACTGCTCTGGCATCGAATCGCTCAGCTTTTGGTTTTGTCGGTTGGACAGCGTTTTGGATTTTTTCACCTTGCCTTTCAGATCCCCGGTTCTTAGTGCCAATGACGACAGGGCTTCGGTCCCCGCTTGGTTCCAAAGACCTATCTAACAGGCAAATCCGTGGTACAGATTTGTTCTAGCATGCCTTATGCTTCCCAGCAGATGTTGCTATTTTCTACCTGAGAATTAGAGGAGTGATTAAGATGAGGGTTGTGCTCGATTTATTTCTGATGACGACCTTATCTTTGGGTTTTTCAGATGTTTTTGCTGGCGAACCCACGA
>RFVA01000262.1 GCA_009922685.1 Gammaproteobacteria bacterium
TTCTAAGCCAGGCATCCACAACACGCATTCGCTTCAGTCTGGTCATCGTGCTCACTACAAAAAGGAGAGAGCATGTCCACCGGCTCTATGAAATCACAGGTGGGACGGTTGGGCCCTTACGGTCAAACCGCAGATTGCATCCGTGCTTCCGGTAAAGCCAGAGACCAGATTTAGGTCTCAGCTAGACCTAAAAAGATAAGGGGCCTTGGGGAATTTATCTTTAGTAAACGTCAGTTTGGTAACGACCACTCAACTTCATGTCCGAAAAATAATCTGATGCTTTTTGGTCATTGAGAACCCCCTCCTCTTTTATGATTTCAAATAG
Organism: Gammaproteobacteria bacterium; assembly: GCA_009922685.1. Classification (GTDB taxonomy): domain Bacteria; phylum Pseudomonadota; class Gammaproteobacteria; order Methylococcales; family Methylococcaceae; genus UBA6136. Next base: position 326 of record RFVA01000262.1, read on the forward strand.
GGCTCTTTCAACATCTGGTGCCATTCGTTTGGCGTCGCCACATACATAAAAGTGGGCGCCTTCTGAGAGCCAGTTCCAAACCTTAACCTTCTCTTTGCGCAGAATATCCTGTACGTAATGTTTCTCATCTCCTTCACGGGACCAGGCTAGGCTCAGTTCTGTGATAATCCCAGAGCTTAATAATTCCTCAATTTCATCTTTATAAAAAAAGTCATAGGCAGATCGCTGATGCCCAAAGAAGAGCCAGTTTTTGCCGGCCGCTTTAGTGGCTTCACGTTCCTGCAGGAAAGCACGAAATGGAGCTAGCCCCGTTCCTGGCCCAACCATGATGATAGGAATATTGGGGTCGGTTGGGAGCCCAAATGAGTGAGCGGGCTGCGTGTAAACCTTAATAATTTCCCCGGGCGTGATTCGATCACCCAGATATGTCGAGGCAACGCCCAGACGTATCCGGTTATCTATCTCATAGCGGACGGTATCCACAGTCAGCGATACCAGACCTGGATTGGCTCGCAAAGAGGATGAAATGGAATAGAGTCGAGGTTGTAGTGCCTCAAGAGCTTCTGTAAATGCTTCTGGATTGACTTGCAATGGGCCGAATTTCTCAATTGTAGATAGGACATCCAAGCGAGAAGCATCTCCGTCTGGATCTAATCCTTCAGCTAGGGCAAGCGCCTTTTTTCGAAGCGTGCCGCCCGTGACGCAACCGATTAGGAGAACAAATGTTTCCCCAACACAAGATCTTTTGGGTTCGCCCCCAAGGCGTTTATTACCTCAGTAACTAACTCAGGGGGGTTCTTTGGGAATACACCCAGGC